>DASRHX010000627.1:0-8469 GCA_035650295.1 Bryobacteraceae bacterium
CTACATGGCCTCTATTTCACAATGCGGGGCGCACACGAAAAGGCGATTGAGGAAATTCTGCTCGGTCAGGAACTTGACCCGTTATCGCTTCAGAGCCAATTCTACGTTCTACTTACATATTTTGCGGCGCGCCGTTTCGAACTAGTGGTCGAGTCCGGCCAAAGACTCCTGGAACGGGACCCGAGCTTTCCCTCGGGTCACCTTATGGTCGCTATGGCCCTTGCAAAACTGGGCAAGGAACGTGAGGCGATGGATCATTTTCAAACAGCAGCCCGGCTGGACGAGCATGGGTATCTGGCGATGAGCCTCGCCCGCGGTTACGCGTTACTGGGGCGCAGAGAAGAAGCGCATCGCATCCTGGAAAAAATGGTCGCCTTATCCCGAACCACATATGTATGCGCACTTGAAGTGGCGTCGATCTACGCGAATCTCGGCGAGAGAGACCAGGCGTTCGACTGGTTCCGCAAGGCGGTCGAAGATCGCTCCGAATGTTTGGTGTGGGCCAAAGTGTCGCCCTGGCTGGATCCGGTACGCTCTGACCCGAGATTTGAAGCGCTGCTGCGACAAGTGGGTTTCGAAGTTTGAGTAGCGCCCAATCGGTGGGATCAAATCCGAGGCTCGGGAGCGATTCGAGCAAACTTTCGGCACGCGGATTCGTATAGGAATCCATGGTCGTTTTGTGGTCGGATGCGAAATCCGCGGCGCGGACACTGCTGCGTAGCCCTTTGTTCTCATTGGCGGCTGTATTGTCGCTGGCGCTGGGGATTGGCGCAAACACGGCGATTTTCAGTTTGTTGGACCAACTGGTGCTGCGGCTGCTTCCGGTGAAGAATCCTGAGCAGTTAGTGATGATCTGGTCGACGGGCCCGCACATGGGGAACAACCAGGGGGCGCGGGCGCAGTCGTACCCCATGTACCAGGAGTATCAGAAGCAGGCGAAATTCTTCTCGCATGTGATGGCGCGGTACATTGCCGAAACTTCCATCAGCTTCAACGGCCAGACCGAGCGTGTGATGTCGGAGCTTGTTTCGGGTAACTATTTCCAGACGCTCGGGGTGAAGGCGGCGGCGGGACGCGTGTTCTCGCCGGAGGAGGACGACCAGACGTACAAGGGCCATCCGGTGGTGGTGTTGAGCCACGACTACTGGGTGAGCCGGTTCGGCGGCAAGCGCAGCGTAATCGGGCAGAAGATCACGGTAAATAACTATCCGATGACGATCGTCGGGGTGTCGGCGGCGGGATTCACAGGGCTCGATCCATCGCGATCGCCGCAGATTCGCGTGCCGATCCAGATGAAGCCGATCATGACGCCGGGCAATGACAGGCTGGGGCACCGGCGCAGCCAGTGGATTCAGATCTTCGCTCGATTAAAGCCGGGCGAAACGGTGGAGTCGGCGAAGGCGAAGCTGCAGGGTATTTTCCAACAGCAGTTGCAGTACGAGATCGGCCTGCCGGAGATGAAGGACACGACCGCGTACAACCGCGAGCGCTTTCTGAAGCGGAACGTGCAGATGGAGCGGGCGGCGGCAGGGTACAGCAACATGCGGAACGATTTCGGAAAAGCGCTGATCGTGCTGATGTGCATGGTAGGGCTGGTGCTGCTGATTGCTTGCGCGAACGTGGCGAGCCTGCTGATCGCGCGGGCAGTGGCAAGGCGGAAAGAAATTGCCGTGCGGCTGGCCGTCGGTGCGTCGAGGCCGCAGTTGATCCGGCAGTTGCTGATTGAGAGCGTGACGTTGTCGCTGGTCGGAGCAGTGGCGGGGATTCTGCTGTCGATTTGGACGTTGCGGGGTCTGGTGAGTTTTGTGCCGGTGGGAGGAACGCCGTTGATGTTGAGCGTGCAGCCGGACCTGCGTGTGCTTGCTTTCAGCATCATTGTGGCGGTAGTGACGGGAATTTTGTTCGGACTGGCACCGGCGATGCAGGGAACGAAGCTCGATCAATGGTCGACGTTGAAAGACGGGGCGGGAGCGGTGGCAGGGGGCGGCGTGAACTTACGCAAGGCGCTGGTGGCGGGGCAGGTAGCGTTGTCGTTCCTGTTACTGGCGGGCGCGGCGCTGTTCGTGCAGAGCCTAGGCAACTTGAAACAGACCGATACCGGGTTCAAGGGCATGTCGAACCTGGTGACGTTCCAGGTGCATCCACCGTTGAGCGGTTACACCGTGCCGCGGGAGAAGATCTTTTCAAAACAATTACTGGAAAACATTCGAGGCGTCGCGGGCGTGACGTCAGCCGGAATCGCGACCGTGGAACTGTTGGCGGGCAACGAATGGGACTCGTCGATGTCGGTGGAAGGGCACCAGGTGAAGGACGGCGAAGACATGCAGGCATTCATGAACATGGTGTCGCCCGGATACTTCGCGACGATGGGAGTGCCATTCCTTACTGGCCGCGACTTCCGCGATAGCGACACGGGCGAGCTTACAACGGTAGCAGTGGTGAACCGCAAGTTTGCCGAGCATTTCTTTGGAGACAAGCCGGCGGTGGGAAGGCGGATCGGCTTTGGCGTTGGGCCGAAGTCGAAGTTGGATATCGAGATCATCGGGGTTACGGAGAACACGTTATATGAGGGACCGCGGCAGGGCGTAAGGCGGCAGGTTTTCATTTCGCGCTATCAGAACCGCTTCCCCACCTCGGCGGTGTTTTATGTGCGGTCGCAGTTGCCGTCCGAGCAGATGTACGCGGCATTGCGGAACGAGGTGAGGAAGCTGGATGCGGCGATGCCGGTGTACGATGTGCGGACGTTGGAGAGTCAGCTCGACGAAACGCTGGCGACAGAGCGGTTGATTGCGGCGTTGTCGTCGGCATTCGGTCTGCTGGCGACGGCGCTGGCGGCGGTGGGTTTATACGGCGTGATGGCGTTCGTGGTCGTACGCCGGACCAAGGAGATCGGGCTGCGGATGGCGCTGGGAGCGCACCCAATGGGCGTAATCTGGCTGGTGATGCGCGAGGTGCTCCTTCTATTGGGCATTGGCCTGGCCGTGGGGCTGCCGTCGGCATACGTGTTGAGCAAGTACATTGCGTCGCAGCTCTATAACGTGCAGCCGACCAATACGGTGACGGCGTTGGCAACCGTGGCGGCGCTGGCGGCTGTGGCGTTGACGGCGGGATTCTTGCCAGCGAGGCGAGCGAGCACGATCCATCCGATGACGGCGCTGCGGTACGAGTAAGACGAACAAAAGGCCCGGGTGGGGGCGATTCGTACAAACTTTCTACGAGTGGGTTCGTATATGAGTCCATGGTCGTTCTCTGGTCTGATGCGAAGTCGGCTGCCCGCACGCTGGCGCGGAGCCCGTTGTTCACTCTGGCGGCAGTGTTATCGCTTGCATTGGGGATAGGGGCGAACACGGCGATCTTCAGCCTTTTGGATCAACTGGTGCTGCGGTTACTGCCCGTAAAGGCGCCGGAACAACTGGTGATGATCTGGTCGACGGGGCCACACCTCGGGAACAACAATGGGTCGCGAGCGCAGTCCTACCCGATGTATCAGGAGTATCAGAAGCAGGCGAAGTTCTTTTCACATGTCTTCGCCCGGTACCTGGTGAGTTCAGCGGTAAGCTTCAACGGGCAGACGGAGCGCGTGGATGCGGAACTGGTGTCGGGGAATTACTTTCAGGCGATGGGCGTGACCGCGGCGGCGGGGCGAGTGTTCACTCCCGAGGAGGACGACCGGAATTACAAAGGGCATCCCGTTGTGGTTTTGAGCCACGACTACTGGGCGAGCCGGTTCGGCGGGAAGCGCGATGTCATTGGACAGAAGCTGATGGTAAATAACTATCCGATGACGATTGTCGGGGTATCGGCGGCGGGGTTCACGGGGATGGATCCGGCGCGGTCGCCGCAGATTCGCGTGCCAATCCAGATGAAGCCGATCATGACGCCGGGATCGGACCGGCTAGGGGATCGCAGAAGCCAGTGGATTCAGATGTTCGCGCGAATGAAACCCGGCGAGACGATAGACACCGTACGGCCGAAGCTGCAGGGAATTTTTCATCAGCAGTTGGAGTATGAGATCAACCTTCCGCAGATGAAAAACATTTCGGCCTATTTGCGCGACCTCTTTCTCAAGCGGCAGGTGCAATTGGAGCAGGCGGCGTCGGGGTACAGCAACATGCGCAACAATTTCGGGAAGGCCCTGATCGTGCTGATGTGCATGGTGGGGCTGGTGCTGTTGATCGCCTGCGCGAACGTGGCGAGCCTGCTGATTGCGCGTGCCGTGGCGCGGCGGAAGGAGATTGCGGTGCGGCTGGCGGTGGGCGCATCGCGGGCGCAATTGATCCGGCAATTGTTGATTGAGAGCGTGGCGCTGTCGTTGTGGGGCGCGGTGGCGGGGATCTTGCTAGCAATCTGGACGATTCGCGGGTTGATCAGCTTCCTGCCCGTGGGCGGGACGCCGCTGATGTTAAGTGTGCAGCCGGATTTACGAGTGTTGGGATTCAGTATTGGCGTAGCGGTAGTAACGGGTATTTTGTTTGGGCTGGCTCCGGCGTTCCAAGGCACGAAGCTGGACCAGTGGTCGACGCTCAAAGATGCTGCGGGCGCGGTTGCCGGCGCGAGCGGTGGGGTTAACTTGCGCAAAGCGCTGGTAGCGGGACAGGTGGCGCTGTCGTTCCTGTTGCTGGCCGGCGCGGCGCTGTTCGTGCAGAGCCTAGGGAACCTGAAGAAGACCGACACGGGGTTCCAGGATCTTTCCAATCTGGTTACGTTCCAGGTAAATGCGCCCCTGAACGGATACACCGTGCCGCGAATGAAGATTCTGTACAAGCAACTGTTGGAGAACGTGCGGGCAACGGCAGGAGTGCGGTCGGCCGGGTTCGCGACGGTGCCACTGTTGCACGGATGGGAGTCGGATTCATCAGTCAAGGTTGAGGGATATCAGGCGAAAGACGGCGAGGACATTCAGGCGTTCATGAACACGTTGTCGCCGGGATACTTCTCGACGATGGGCGTGAAGCTGCTGGACGGGCGCGATTTTCGGGACAGCGATGTAGGCGAGAAAATCAGCGTGGCGATCGTCAACCGAAAGTTTCAGACGTATTACTTCGGTAAGAAGTCGGCAGTAGGGCGGCGCTTCGGTTTTGGCGGCGGACCGAACACGAAACTGGATATTGAGATTGTAGGCGTGACCGAGGACACCCTATACGAAGGGCCGCGGGATGGCGTGCACCGGCAGGCCTTTGTGCCGTTGCTGCAGGTGCCGTATCCGACGTCGGCGGTGTTTTATGTGCGGTCGCGGCTGCCTTCCGATCAGATGTACGCGACGCTGCGGAACGAAGTGAGAAAGCTGGACGCTTCGCTTCCGGTGTACGAAGTGAAGACACTGGAGAGCCAGTTGGACGAAACGTTGGCGACAGAGCGGTTGATTGCCGCATTATCGTCGGCGTTCGGGTTACTGGCCACAGCGCTGGCGGCCGTCGGTCTTTATGGCGTGATGGCGTTTGTCGTTGTGCGGAGGACCAAGGAGATCGGTCTGCGGATGGCGCTTGGGGCGCATCCGATGGGCGTAATTTGGCTCGTAATGCGCGAGGTACTGATGCTGCTGGGAATTGGGCTGGCCGTGGGATTGCCATCGGCATACTTACTGAGCCGGTACATCCAATCACAACTTTATAATGTGCAGCCGGCTAACTTGGGGACGGCGGTTGCTACGGTGATCGCGCTAGCAGCGGTGGCGTTGACGGCGGGCTTCCTACCGGCCAGACGCGCAAGCGCTATACATCCGATGACCGCGCTACGGTATGAGTAAGAAGGCGTGCTAACCCTGACCGGCGAAAAAAGTCTCAACTTTTTGCAGACATTGCACGTCTAACTTTCCGAACAGGAGGCCGGATGATTTCCCGCACGCCGGTGGCAGTGTGCGCCATCTTCACAGGGTTGGTGTGTCTGTGCACTTGCGGGAAGAACCCGCAAAAGGTCCAGGCGGTCAGCGCGACCGTCGAACAAAAGCCGAAAGACGTTCTGCCGCCTGGCGCCGTGAGGATCACCGGACTGGTGCGGGCAGTGCGCGTGTTCTCGATTCAAACTCCCCAAATCGCCATGGTCTCGGCATCGCCCATGGGGAATCGGCTGACGCTGGTGACGATGGCTCCCAACGGAGCGAAGGTCAAGGAGGGGGACACGCTGGCCGAGTTCGACAATACCCGGCTCTTGGACGACATTTTGGAGGTTGAGGCCAAGTACGACGATCTTGGGCACCAGGTGAAGCAGAAAGCCGCCCAGAACCAGAGCGAGGCCGAGAAGCGCATTTCCGACATGAAACAGGCCGAAGCCGATCTGAGCAAGGCCATGATTCAGCTCAAAAAGGGCCCGGTATTGAGCGACGTCGAGCGCAAGAAAAACGAAATCAAAGCCGAGAGCGCGACAAACCGCGTGAAGAGTCTAAAGAAGTCGCACGAGGCGCGGGTAAAGGCCGAGGCCGCGGCGCTACGCATTTTGGAGTTGCAACAGGAGCGGCAAAAGGTGGCGCTCGAACGGGCCAAGGCCAGCGAGCGGAAGCTGACGGTGAAGGCGCCGCTCGGCGGAATGATTGCTCTCGAGAACATCTGGAAGGGCGGCACGATGGGACATCCGCGAGAGGGCGACCAGTTGTGGCCGGGGCAGCCGTTGCTGAAGATTTTCGATCCTACTGAGATGGTGGTGGACGCTCAATTGGGCGAACCGGACGGGACGCGCATGAAGCAAGGTATGAAAGCGAGGGTACAACTGGACGCGTACCCCGGTCTGACGTTCGATGCCGTATTCGAGTCGGCGAGCCCGGTGGCAACGACGGCGCTGGGAAGTCCGGTGCGGAACTTCCGTGCGCGTTTCCGCCTGCTGGCCACAGATCCAAGGTTGCTGCCGGACCTGTCGGCGGCGGTGGTGGTGACTCCATGAAGATCGGGCGGGTGCTGAGTGCGATCAAGATCCGGCAAGTGCTCAGTACGGTGGCGGTGCTGGGCGGCTTGGCGGGCGCCGGTTTCGGGGTATACCGGTTCACGACCGTGCAGGCGGCGCAATCGCTGCCGACGTCGCCGGTGAGGAAGGGTGAGTTTCTGGTGACGGTGCGCTGCCGCGGCGAATTGAAGGCGCGGCGGACGGTACAGATCACAGCTCCGTTGAACGTTCCGGAGTTGCGCATTGTCTGGATGGCGGCGGCGGGTTCGGCTGTGAAGGAAGGCGATCCGGTGGTACGGTTCGATCCATCGAGCACCAAACAGCAGATGGACGAGAAGTCCGCGGCGCTCAAGCAAGCGGAAGCGGCGCTGAACCAGGCGGAAGCCGAAGGACGGTTACAGTTGGAGCAGGACAAGCGTGACCTGACCGAGGCCCAATACCTGTTGGAGAAGGCCAAGATCGAGGTGTCGAAGGCGGAGATCGTAAGCCGTCTTCAGGGCGAAGAGAGCCGCGTGGACCAGGGCTTGGCTGAGCAGAAGCTGGCCGTACAGACGGCGAAGCTGAAGTTCAACGAAGCGTCGAATGCGGCCAAGGTGGCTTCACTAAAGCGGCAGCGCGATAAGGCGGCCGACGACGTGGAACTGGCGAAGGGACGCCTGGGACGAATGGAAGTGAAGGCGCCGATCGTGGGCGTTGTGAACTTCCTGCAGAATTTTTCCCAAGGGTGGATGAACGCCAAGCCGTTCAAGGTGGGCGATCAGGTTTGGCCGGGCAGCGTGCTGGGCGAGATTCCGGATTTGGCCACGCTGGAGATGGAAGGCAAGATCGAAGAGATCGACCGCGGGCAGATGTCGGTGGATCAGGAGACGCGCGTGCGAATCGACTCACTACCGGAGACGACGTTCGCGGCGAACCTGGTGCAGTTGTCGCCGTTGACCGAGATGGGTTGGGAGTGGCCGCCGTCGAGGAGCTTCCGTGGGTACGCCAAGATCAAGGAACCGGGCACCAAGCTGCTGCCGGGCATGAATGGACGCATGGACGTGGTGCTGCGGCGCATTCCGAACGCGTTGAGCATACCGGCGAAGGCAATTTTCACGAGAAACGGTAAGCCGATCGTCTATGTGAGCCGCAAGGGCGTGTATGAGCCGGTGGAAGTGGAAGTCGAGGCGCGGAATCCGGATGAGGTGGCGGTAAAGGGTTTGGCGGTAGGAACGCTGGTGGCAACTGAGGAACCAGAGAAGAAGGCTGCGACATGATAAGGGCGGCAATCGTAATGGTGGTATTGGGACTGATAGGATTTGGCGCGTGGAAGATGGCGCCTGCCGTGACGCAGGCGAAGGGCATCGATGTCCCGGCGACAAGGGTGAAGCGCGGTGATGTGGAGTTTATGATCACGGCGAAGGGCGAGTTGCAAGGCGGCAATACGCAGATGCTGACAGTGCCGATGACCGGCGGCCAGCCGGCGGCGATCACGATGCTGCGGCAGAATGGCGAGATGCTGAAGGAAGGCGACACGGTGGTGCAGTTCGATACCACCGAGCAGGAGTTCCGGTTGCGCGAAGCGGAGGCGGATCTGGCGGAGGCCGAGCAGCAGAT
>DASRHX010000628.1:0-3559 GCA_035650295.1 Bryobacteraceae bacterium
GAAAGGGCACCCCAAACCGGGTCCGGAATAGAAATCCTTTGAGGTTGCAATTTGCAACCTCAACCACCAGGCGCGGCGGCCGCCGCTATCTCCCGCACGCCTTCACCGAGCAAGGCGTCGCAATGCTTTCCAGCGTTCTCAAGAGCGATCGCGCAGCCGAAGTGAACGTCGCCATAATGCGCACCTTCGTCAAGATGTGCTGAATACTCGCCACCAACGAGGTTCGAACACGTCCAAGGCATGTTCGCGCCAATTCCCGGAAAGCGCAATCCGATCGGCTTCGTTCATGCAGCGGACCGAACCGCGCTACGGGGTGTAGCCAAGACTCGCCGCGATTGCCCGCAACGCGGGCTCGCGCATCGATAGCCGCGTTGTATCGCCGCTCGCCGTCAATGACAGCAGCTTTCCCTTCACCTGGATGTAGAACACCCGCACGCGGAAGTTCCTGCTGCCCTTGCGCAGGTCGAGCGTGTAAATCGCTCCCGGTTTCCCCGGCGCGGAAAAGATCTCTTTGAGTGGCTCCCGCGCGATCGTCACGCCCTCTGCCGAATACTTTGCCTTCAGCTCATCGGGAATTGCCGCGTCTTCTGGTCCGTTCAACCCATCGGCGATCGCGGCGAATATCACCTCGACATTGTCTTCCTTCTCCGGATCGATCACCACGCCCGGAGGCAGCAGCAACACCGCTTCCGCCCCATCCTCCACTTTCCAGTCTTTCGGAATTGCATACACCAGCCCGATGCCATGCCGCCTCGGCTTCTCCAGCTTCGGCGGCTTCTGCGCCGCCAGCGCCGCGGCAAGCAACGCAAGCGCGGTAACAAATCTAGGAATGCCGAATAACCAGGACATCTCCATCCTTCACGATATATTCCTTGCCTTCGAGCCGCAGCAACGTTCCACCGCGCAGACCCGCATATCCGCCTGCATCCACCAGATCCTTCCAGTTCACGACCTCAGCGCGAATGAACTTCTTCTCAAAATCCGAATGAATCGCCCCTGCGGCGCTCTGCGCCCTCGAATGCACCGGAATCGTCCACGCCCGCACCTCGGTCTCGCCCGCTGTCAAGAAGCTCATCAGCCCCAGCAGCGCATACGTGGACGTGATGATTCGCTCCAGCCCCGAATCCTTGATCCCATACGTCTCCATGAACTCGGCCGCCGCTGTCGGATCGAGCTCGGACAACTCCGCTTCCACCTTGCCGCACACCGCCGTCGCATCCATCTGCGGACGCCCGGCCAAGTACTTCGCACGAAACTCTGCCTCCACCTCGTGCAACCGTGGCGCATCCGCCTCGCTTACGTTCAACACGCACAACATCGGCTTGCGCGACAAAAATTGGAAGCCGCGAATCCTCTTCTCATCGTCGGTGTCTAACTCCAGCGCGCGTAGCGCCGTATTGTCTTCGAGCATCGCCTTACACTTCTCCAGCAGCGCAAACTCGTGGTCCAACTCCGGGCTTTTGGCCTTCCTGCGGTCCTTGTCCACGCGCTCCATACGTTTTTCAACGACCACCAGATCCGAGAGAATCAGCTCCATTTCCACATCTTCGAGATCGCGCACCGCGTCCACTGAGCCCTTCTCGTGCGGTACCGTCGGATCGTCAAATGTACGCAGAACGTGCGCGAAGGCATCTACTACGCGGAGGCTCGCCAGATAGCTCGGCTCGCGTAGCGCCTCTTTGGAAATCGCAGGGAAATCCAGATACTCGACGGTGGCGTGCGTAACCTTCGGCGGCTCGAACACATTTGCCAACGCGTCCAGCCTTGCATCAGGCACCTTCGCCACGCCAATGCGCGCTTCCAGCGTGCCCACGCGCGACGCTTCATTCACGCCCGTCAAAATTGTGAACAGACTTGTCTTGCCCGCCATCGGCAGGCCAATAATCGCAGTTTTCATTCGTTAGAGAGGTACGTCAACTTCCGTGAGGATCTCTTCCAGTATCCTCGATGCGGCCACGGAGGCGCGCTGTACCGGCGCGTGCCGCATATTCACCACCAGCCGGTGTGCAAAAGCCGGCACCACAAGCCGTTTCACATCGTCCGGTATCGCGTACTCCCGCCCCTCCACCATCGCCAGTGCTTGGGTCGCACGAAACAGCGCCTGTGCCCCGCGGGGGCTCACACCCAACGCCAAACCGTCGTGCCGCCGCGTCCGCTCCACGATCGTCAGCATGTAATCCACGAGCGCATCGTCTACGCGTACCTGCCCCGCTGCATCCTGCAGCCGCAGGATCTCCTCGGAGTTCATCACCACCGTATGCTCGCGTGCATCCTGCGACAATGCCCCACGCACGATCTCCCGCTCGCTATGCAAGTCGGGATAGCCAATGTGGAGCCGCAGCAAAAAGCGGTCGAGCTGCGATTCCGGCAGAGGATACGTGCCGTGATGCTCCACTGGATTCTGCGTCGCAATCACCATGAACGGCGGATCGAGCCTGTGCGAGCGCCCATCCACGGTCACCTGCAACTCGTTCATCGCCTCCAGCAGCGCGCTCTGCGTCTTCGGCGTCGTGCGGTTAATCTCATCGGCCAATAGAAAATTGGTGAACACCGGCCCCGGCTTGAACTCGAACTGCCCCGACTGCGCCGAATAAACGGTCACGCCCACGACATCGCTCGGCAGCATATCGGCCGTGAATTGCAGCCTGTGAAAACGCCCGCCCACGCACCGCGCCAGCGCTTGCGCCAGCGTCGTCTTGCCCACGCCCGGAACGTCTTCGAGCAGCAGATGCCCTCGCGCCAGCAGACACACAATCGACAGGCGAATCAATTCGGGCTTGCCCTTGATGGATTGTTCAAGAGCAGCTTCCAGATCGCCCAGCCGGGCCGTGGAAACGGGCGCTTCCACAATGTGCCGCTCGTGCATGATACCTGCCATCTTACAGGATTCAAGCACGTTGCCACTCAGGTTTTCGCCCGATGGCATCCCACCGTCGTCACCCTCAGAATGAGGTGGAATGATGACGTACCTTCCGCTCCTGATTGGCGCCCTGCTGTGCTTTGCTGTCCTCGGCACCCGTTACCTTGCCGAGGCAAACAATCCCAAACGCAAACACCGCCCCGCTTCCTGGACCAACCGCATCCGGCTCGCAAAACTCCTCGTCGGCGCCGCCATGGCGCTCTACGCTATCAGCACTACACTCGATGGTCTGGGCGAAAAAATCGTAGTGCCGTAACTGGCTCTTTCCAAACGCCTTCCCCACGTTACATAACGTCCCGCTAACTGCATCTAGCGTCTCCTCCCTGCGCTGTTTTCCGCAGTCACACCGCATGGGTGACCAAGAACCGAGGGCCGCCAACAAAGGCCCCGGTCAATAGGAGGCATTCCAATGCGAAAGTACATCTCGGGCGGAATTCGGAGGCAACTCGCGCTTGTCACCGCCCTTCTCACCCTCGCTCCCTCCCTGCCCGCGCATAACAAAGTAGTCCACCAGGACCTCACGGACCTGGCCTACATGGTCATGCTCGGCGTTAAGCAGGGCACCATCAACCCGCCCCCGCCGCCGGGTGTATCCGCCGGCGAATGGGGCACTTTTCTGAACTCCATCAAGCAGACCCC
>DASRHX010000629.1:0-5710 GCA_035650295.1 Bryobacteraceae bacterium
AATCGCAACGCAACGGCGACCTCATTGAGCTCCTGGTGCTGGGGCTGGAACGCGTTATGCTGCTGAAGCTCGAAACCACGGAGCCTTACATGAGCGCCCGTGTGCAGCGCGCCCCCTGGGCGGACGAGATGAGCCCGGAAATCGAGGCTCTCCAGCGCAGTGTAATGGAAACCGCCGGGAAGCTGGTCGAGTTGTCCAACGTCCAACTCCCCACCGAGATCACGCAATTGATCGCGCAGGACAAGGATCCCAGCCGCGTGGTCTATCTTCTCAGCTCGATCCTGAATCTCGATCTCGAAAAAGAGCAGACGCTGCTTGAAGCACAGACCATCGCGGACGCATTCCGCCTGCTGCACAACTACCTCTCGCGCGAGGTGCAGGTGCTGGAGATCCGCAACAATATCTCGAGCAAAGCGCGCGACGAGATGTCCAAGGAGCAGCGTGACTATGTGCTGCGCCAACAGCTGCGCGCTATCCAAAGTGAGCTCGGCGAGCAGGACGGCGAGAAAGCCGAAGTCGAAGAACTGCGGAAGAAGCTGGCCGAGGCGGATCTGCCGGTTGAGGTGCGCAATGAAGCCCAACGCGAATTGAAGCGCCTGGAACGCATCCCGGCAGCCTCGCCCGAATACAACGTCATTCGCACATGGCTCGACATTGTTATCGAGCTGCCATGGAATAAATTCACGGAGGATAATCTCGATATCGCCAATGCGCGCAAGGTCCTCGACGAAGATCACTTCGACTTGAAGGACATCAAGGAGCGCATCCTCGAACACCTGGGTGTACTCCACATGAACCCCCTGGCGAAAGCGCCTATCCTCTGCCTCGTCGGCCCTCCCGGCGTGGGTAAGACATCGCTCGGCAAGTCAATCGCCCGCGCCCTTGGCCGCTCTTTTGAGCGTTTTTCGCTAGGCGCGATGCACGACGAAGCCGAACTTCGCGGCCACCGGCGCACCTACATTGGAGCCTTGCCCGGACGCCTGATCCAGGCCATGCGGCGCGCTGGCGCCCGCAACCCGGTGATCATGCTCGACGAGATCGACAAATTGGGACGTGACTACCGCGGCGATCCCGCTAGCGCCCTGCTTGAAGTCCTCGACCCAGAGCAGAACAATACGTTCCGCGACAACTATCTCGACCTGGCGTTCGATCTGTCGAAGGTGCTCTTCGTCACTACCGCCAACACGCTCGACACGATCCCCGGCGCGTTGCTGGATCGCATGGAAATCCTGCGCCTCAGCGGCTACACCGAAGAGGAGAAGGTTCAGATCGCGCAACGCTACCTGATCCCGCGCCAATTGAAAGAGACCGGCGTCGAGGAAAGCAAAGTGACGCTCACCGAGGATGCTCTGAAGGGCCTCATCCGCAGTTACACGCGGGAAGCGGGCCTGCGCCGTCTCGAGCGCGCCATAGGCAAGATCTTCCGCAAATCCGCGCTCAAATTCGCCGAAGGACGTACCGAACCACTCATTATCGAGGAGTTCGACCTCATTGAACTTCTTGGACCGCAGCCATTCACCATGGAGCAGGCGCGCAAGAACTCGCCTCCTGGAGTGGCGGCGGGCCTCGCCTGGACTGAAACCGGCGGCGATGTCCTCTACATCGAAGCCACGATGCTGCCCGACGGCAAGGGTCTCACACTCACCGGCCAACTCGGCGAGGTGATGCAAGAGTCCGCCAAAACGGCGCAGAGCTACCTGTGGTCGCATGCCAATGATTTCGGCATCGACGTGAAGAGGTTCTCCGATGCCGGCGTGCATGTCCACGTACCGGCCGGCGCCATTCCTAAAGATGGCCCCTCGGCCGGTGTCACCATGGCCGCCGCGCTCGCATCGCTCTACACTGGCCTGCCGGTCCGCATGGATACAGCTATGACTGGCGAGATAACGCTTGCCGGCTTGGTTCTGCCCATCGGCGGTTTGAAGGAAAAGGTGCTCGCGGCACGCCGTGCCGGCATCAAGCGAATCGTCCTTCCCAAGGCCAATGAGAAGGACCTGCGTAACGTGCCGGAGGAAATCCGGCCGGAGATGGAGTTCGTCTTCGCCTCGCACATCCACGATGTGCTCGAAGCTCTGATTCCCGGAATCAAAGAGAAAATGGCCGTCCTCGTTTAAGTACGGCCATTCCCCTCACACTCATTTACTGACCGGGCGCTCGATACTTCGAAGGAAGTGCGAGCGCCTGATCGATTTCGTCGACGGTCAGCAGCGGAGTGGTCCGGATGTTCACCGATCCAGTCGACCCTGCAGCCAGCGAGATTGCTGCCGCGGCGATATTATCGGGCGCATCGACGATCAGTACCACGTCGTCGGCGCCGAACGTGAAGTACATGCATTCCACTTTGCCTTTAACAGCTTTCATAGCGGCTTGCACGGCGGCCTTGCGGCCAGAGGCTTTATCCTTGGCCAACCCCTTCAATCCTTCGGACGTGTAGGTAGCTTGAATCAGATACTTGGGCATCGGAGATCCTTTCGATAGTGTGATCGCTTGCGTGGCGAGTCTACCGAAGGCGGTAGGGGAAATCAATGAAAAACCGGCGCTCGAGCAACTCGAACGCCGGTTAGGGTACTCAGCTAATTTTCGTTACCGCCGGTAATGCTTGTTGCGTTTCCAGTAGCCGCGCGCCTTGCCATAGGGTGGCCCCTGGAAGTAAGCCGGCTCGTAAATTACACGGGTAGGCACGCGATAGTGGTTGCACAAGCGGTCCCAGCCCCAGCCATCGCGGTAGTGCCGCACAATTCGATACGGTGGGACATGCGCGTAGCGGCTCAAAATCAATACGCGCGGGACGTATGGCGCGGGTATGTATCGCTCGACATAGGCAACATCGTAGGGGGCGTAGCCGTAGTACGGTGCCGGGCCGATGTTTACATGAATATCCACGCCCGCCGTTGCTGTCGCGGCGCCTCCGAAAACAAGAACGGAGGCCAGTAGGAGCTGTTTCATTGCTTCGTCCTCCTGGGCCGTAGGACGCGCTGGCCGATCCATTGGTTTCCGCGATAGCATAACCCCATGCTCCGCCGTCACTTCCTCGCCGCCGCCTCCGCCGCGGCACTCCCACTCCGCGCCGCAACCGGCCCGCTCATCGACACACACATTCATCTCTTCGAGCCCGACATCTTTCCCTATCATGCCCTTGCCACCTACAAACCTCCCGCCCAGCCGCTGGGCGAATATCTCGCTTTCGTGAAACAGGCCGGTATTGCGCACACCATCCTTGTCCACCCGGAGCCGTACCAGGACGACCATCGCTATTTGGAACACTGCTTCGCCGCCGAATCGCCCAAAGGCTTCTTTAAAGGCACGTGCCTATTCGAGCCCCAGGACCAGAGCACAGGCAAGCGTATGGCCGAATTGATGAAGCGTCACCCCGGCCGCATCGTCGCTCTGCGCATGCATGAGATGAGCGAACCCGGGAAGCCCTACTCCTGCGCCTGCGAAGCCGACAGCCCCATCAAGAACCGGGACCTTGCCGACCCAATCGTGAAGGGGACTTGGAAAGCGGCGGCCGACCTCGGCCTCACCATGCAAATGCACTTCCTTCCACATCACGCCCCTGCCATCGGCAAACTGGCGGCTCAGTTCCGCTCCATGCCCGTGATCCTCGACCACATGGGTCGCGCCGGTATGGGCACGCCTGCCGCATTCGACGAAGTTCTCAAACTCGCCAAGCTGCCTAAGGTCTATTTCAAGTTCAGCGGCGTCGGCTATTCCTCTAAGCAGAAACCGCCACACGCCGATGCAGCCACCTATGTCCGGCGCGCCTTCGACGCCTTTGGAGCCGAGCGCATTCTTTGGGGCGGCCTCGGCCACGACATGGACCAGTTCAAGCAGGCCCAAGCCATTTTCGATCACCACTTCGCCTTCGCGACCGACGCTCAGCGCGCGCTCATCCGCGGCGGCAACGCGGCGAAGCTTTTCGGCTTCGCCTGAGATATGCTCGGGGACAATGCACACCGCCGTTCCCTTCATCCTTCTGGCCGCAAGTCTTCCGCTTCTCGCCGAGGTAAAGTTCCGCCCGCAAGAGATTCAAGCCAACTTCGGCGTCGTTTACGCGGTCACCACGGCGGACGTCAATAAAGACGGCAAGTCCGACGTCGTCGCCATCAACGGCACGACGCTCGCATGGTGGGAAAATCCCACCTGGACCAAGCACGTCATCCTCGAAGGCGTCACCAAGAAAGACAACGTCTGTTTTTCACCGCAGGATATCGATGGCGATGGTAAGCTCGACTTCGCTCTTGGCGCCGATTGGCAACCCACCAATACAACCGGCGGCGGATCTTTGCAATGGGTTTCGAACGCGGGCAAGGTTACCCCGCTCGGCGAAGAGCCTACGCTTCACCGCATGCGCTGGGGTGACATTGACGGCGACGGCAAGAACGAACTCGTCGTCGTTCCGCTCCATGGCCGCGGTACTAAAGCACCCAATTGGGAGGGCGACGGTGCGCGCATCCTCGTGCTTACGCCGCCCGCGAACCCAAGTACGGAGAAGTGGCTGCAGGAAACTGTCGACGACACCCTCCACATCGTTCACAACTTCATCATCCACGACGGTGAAATCTGGGCGGCTGCCAAGGAGGGCGTCTTCGCGTTCAAGAAGTATCAGACCGGCTCATGGTCCAAGCGCCAGTTGGGAGAGGGCGAACCGGGCGAGATCAAACTCGGGCGCGTGAACCGGATCCGCCGCCTCGCCACCGTCGAACCCTGGCATGGAAACAAAATTGTTGTCTACACTGAGCCAACTGTTCCCTACGATCCGCAATCGAAAACGCTCATGCGCCCGCTCCCGCAGCCCGGCCGCATGTGGGAGCGCGAAGTCATCGAGATCGATCTCGTGCAAGCCCACGCCCTCGGCTGGGGCGACTTCGATGGCGATGGCTCCGACGAGCTCGCCGCCGGCTGGCGCAACAACGGCCGCGTCAAGGATTACGGCATCGTACTCTATAAGCGCGCTCCGGACGGCAAGTGGGCCAAGCAAACTGTCGACAACGGCGTCGCCGTCGAAGACCTCGCCGTCGAAGATCTCAATGGCGATGGAAAGCCTGAAATCATCGCCGGCGGCCGCGCCACCTCTAACATCCGCATCTACTGGAATGAAACCAAGCCGTCCTGGCAACGCCACACCATCACCACCGGCTTTTCCAACTTCACTGCCAATGCCGCCGACTTTACGGGCGATGGCAAGCCCGACGTGATCAGCGGCGATCTCACCGGCCGCGAGATCTACCTCTTTGCCGCTCCCGATTGGAAGCGAATTACCCTTCACAAGGGGATCAGCCTCATTCACGGCGAAGCGATGGATGTCGACGGCGACGGCGACCTCGACTACGTCGGCGCGCAGTACTCGCCAGGCATTTTGTTCTGGCTCGAGCGTCCTGCCAATCCGCTCACTGATGCATGGCCCTATCATGAGGTCGATCACTCCGGCCGCGGCGGCGTTCACGGCATCCACGGTCTCTACCCTTGCGATGTCGATCGCGACGGCACCGTCGATATCATCGCCAACTCCGGCCAACCCACCGGCGCCTTCCCCAACTCCATCGCCTGGTTCCGGCTCACAAGAGGCGTTCCCGGCAAGGGCAAGTCTCCCGCCAAGCCTCCTGTCTGGCAGCGCAACGTCTTCGCACAGGGGGATGCTCCCGGTTTAAGCCACTACATGGGCTGCGGTGACGTAAACAAGGATGGACTCCCCGACATCGCCGCCGGC
>DASRHX010000630.1:0-20601 GCA_035650295.1 Bryobacteraceae bacterium
TTGCGCAAGGACCTCGATAAAAACAAGCCATTCGAGGCCTTCTACAACATTCAAAACTCGGAACTGAAAGCCCGGTTGCTGTTGGCCAGGGGCGAGACTGTGCAGGGGCTTGGACTTCTCACCGAATCGGCTCAGAAGCAGTACGAGATGCAGTTGAGCGACAATGATCCGCCGTTCTATCCGGAGTCGCTATATATCGCGCTTGGCGATGCCTACTTAAAGGCGAAAAGTCCGGCGCTCGCTGTCGAAGCTTATGACAAGGCGCTGAAGCTCACGCGCAACGACATCTTCGCCCTCGCCGGCATGGTCGAAGCGCGTCACGCATTGGGCCAACGCGCAGAGGCTGAAAAGGCCTTTCAGCAGTTGCTCTTCACGGCATCCGGTGCCGACAAGGGCATCCGCCTCGTCGAGCGTGCGCTGGCCACCGGTTTGAAGGTTCAGCCGAAGAACTACGCTCCGGGTCCTGAACGCTCCTATCCGCAAATCAGCCTCGAACGGTTCGGTCCAGCCGTATGGGAGCCCCACGCCGCCCCCGCACTTGAGGTGAAAGACGCGGAAGGCAAGCCGGTGTCGCTCTCCGGCTATCAAGACAAGAACGTGATTCTCGTCTTCTACCTGGGCCGCGAATGCGTGCACTGCATGGACCAACTCAAGAAGCTGCAGGGGAACAAGAAGGAATGGGACCGGCTGAATGCCTCCGTCCTGGCTGTCAGCCTGAACCAGCCGTCCGCGAATGCCGAACTCCTGAAGGGAACCGAGTACACCGCCATCCGCTTCCTGTCCGATACCGCCAGCCACGACAACGCGAAGCGTTTTCGCTCCTACGACGATTTTGAGGAGATGGAACTTCATTCGACGATCCTTATTGACAAAAAAGGTCGCGTACATTGGGGAGTCACCGGTGGCGCTCCATTCGAGGATATGAACTTCCTCGTGAAACAGATTGAGCGGATGAATCAACTGGTGGCCCCGGCCGCTTCTTCGGCCGGACTGTAGAACCGGGAGGCCCAAATCCCGGTGACTGGAAGTGCACCGTGTTTATTTGCAAGACAGTCGGCGGCGTCTGCAAGAAACTCCATTCGCTGAGCAGCCTGGGCAGCGAGGAACCTCCGACTCCGCCCGGCCCAACCCCTGGCGGCGCGATCACCATCAAGTTCCCCGTCGGTATCAAGGGCAAAAACGATACGCTCGACGTTTTGACGATTCAATCGGCGCTCATTCAGGTCGGTCCGGCCAATGGCGGAGCGACCCCGGACCTGGCCATGGATGGCATCTGCGGTCCAAAGACAATCGCCGCGATTCAAAAGTTTCAACTGAAACACTTCGGGTGGAAGGGCTGCGATGGCCTGATCGAGCCTGGCAAGCAAACGATTGCCAAGATCAACGAGATTCTCGGACGAGGGGGAGCCATTCCCATCCTCGGCGGTGGTCCTGGTGGTGCCGCGAAGCAGGCATCCGCTCCTGGCGGCCCGATCGCCCCTCCGACGCAACTTCAAATGGGTATCGAACTTGCCCTCAAGTGGGTTCTCGCTGCCCAGGTCAACGTCACCACGGCAATCCCCTACATCAATACCAAGGACACGCCGGGCGGCTTCACCGTGTTCAGCCGCGAGTTCCATATGCGGCGACTAAACAAACATTTTCAGATCGACAAGACGCACGCGAAAACCCAGAATGCGCATTTCGTCCTGAAGACGTTCGACCGCATGCGCCAAGTGTTCGAGCGCCCCGGTGGCCTGTGGGGAGAAGCTGCCTTCGAAACCGATCCCCTCAACGACAATACAGTCTACGCCTACACCTGGTGGGGCGGTTTCTTCAAAGGCGGCCAGCATCGCATCGAGAAGAAAAAGAAGATTCGACTCGACTCGATCTTCCTCAGCCCGCCGTTCAATCCGCTCGTTCAGGAGCGCAAGGCGTTCACGATTATCCATGAGTTGGCCCACTTCGTCGGCCACCCGCAGTTGATCGACGACCACGCCTACAACTTTCAGGGCAACATGAAGCGGATGAACGCGCTTCCGCCATTTCTGCGGCTTCTCAACGCGGAGTCCTATGCCAACTTCGCCTACGAAGTGGCGAACGGCAAGGACGCACCGATCTTTTAAGACAGAAATGAAAAGCCCGGCGATCCTTCGACCACCGGGCTCATCTTTTCGGCAACGCGTGCTTAGAAGTAAATCTTGAGCCCCAGTTGCATACGCCTCGGCTCATTCAGTTGGCTTTGAACTCGTCCGAAGTTGGCATCCTGGATGTTTGTACTACCAGGATTCGGACGGAACCGGTTAAACGCATTGAACAGCTCCCAGCGCAAATCGACACGCGCCGACTCGGTGATGCGGAACGATTTGGCCAACGAGAAGTTCTCGTTCAAGTTCCAGGGCTGGCGGGCCTTGGGATTGTGACGCGTCGTATTGCCGGTCCTGTCGGTCGGTTGCGGTCCGAAGAACGATGCTGGCTGGAAGTACCGGTCGTTGCCGCTCCAGTTCGGATTGTTGAGATTGGCGAACCAGCCATCGTATGTGGTGACCGTAGCCGCGCTGCGGCCGTTGAACATAACCCCGCCCAATGCCGCGCTGTTGCTTAACGAAAGCGGATACCCGCTGGAATAGAACTGGCTTCCGGCGATGCGCCATCCGCCGATCACCCACGATGCCACTCCACTATTCGCGAACCGCCGGCCCTTGCCGAATGGGAGTTCATAGAGGTAGGTCATCTTCAGGTTGTGCGTGAGGTCGAACTCACCAATCGACTTTTCCAGACGACGATTATAGTGATCGAGAGTACCGTTGTCGGGGTTGTAGCCGTCAGCATCGGTCATCAACTTCGAGTACACGTAGGAGCCTTGTAGCGTCACGCCCGAACCGTATCGCTTATCCAACTTCAGAACCACCGCGTGATAGCTGGAGTGGCCGCTCTTGTCGCCGGCGCCCGACGCAGTGTTGATGTCGCGGAACTGCGGAAACGGCCGCAGTGCTTGCGCCACGCTGACTGGTGCACAGGTGGAGCTGAACTGGCAGTTGATATCCGCATAGGGACGGCGCAGGCCCGCCGCCGCTGCCGCGGGCGAATCGATGCTGCTGCTGAGCAGGGTACGGCCATAACGTTCCAATGTGCTGAACGGCAACTGGTTGTAACGCTTTAAGCCCGCCACTAAGTGCGCGCCGATCGTTGCGCTGTAGTTAGCTTCAAACACCAGCGTGCTGCTGAGTTGGCGCTGAACCGATAGCGTCCACTGGTAGTTCTCCGGCAATCGGACTGCTTCGCCATCCCAATATGCTGGGCTGGCGCCGTTGGAAAAGGTTGGGTCGATCACCGGCGGCTTTACATAAGGAGGGAGCCCCTGATCGATGAGAAAAATTGGTGTAACGCCGTTGTCCAGGCTCGATGCCGAGAATACGAGAGTGGAGCCCTCGAAGTGGGCGCTGCCGGTGATCGTCTTGGCGACTCCGAAGCTTCGACCGACGCTGCCGCGCAATACCGTCTTCGAATCTAGACCATATGCGAAGCCGAATCGCGGCCCGATCCCGCCGTACCAGCCTGGGGTAATGGCGCGGCTGTTCTCGCGCCCGGGTCCGAAACCGGCAAAACGCAACGCTCCGGGAAGACCGCCCGCGCGGGAGTTAGGAAGCGATGTGTCCAGGTCGCTCCACTTGTCCAACTGCTCTGTCGGCGGAAGCGTGAACTCATAGCGCACGCCAAGGTTCAATGTCAGCTTCTGTGTGATCTTCCAATCGTCTTGGACGTACCAGGCGTGGCTCCTCCATTGCTGACCGACGAAACGATCGTTCTCGGTACCGCCAGTGAAACCTTGCCCCAGCAGGAACGAGGCGAATCCATTGCCACCCCCCGTGCTGATGTCGTTATTGTTCGGAATGCTCGTGGACCGCCGGTCGCCGCGGATCAGTCCGCCGATGGTTTGCTGTCCAAAGCCGTTGTAGTGAATGCGTTCCCACAGGTAGCCGGCCTTGATTGTATGCTTCCCCTTTGTCCAGGTAAGGTCGTCGCCGAAAGAGTAAACGAAATTTTCCGAACCGTCATAGGCGCGGGCGACCCAGGTGTCGTAGTCCGAGTTCTCCACGATCAGGAGATTGCGGTTGCAATCCCATGCCCCCTTGACGCAAATGCCCTTCGCTTCCCATCCACCGTCGAGGCTCAATGCGTCGTGGCGCTCCTTCCAGAAGTTCACGCCGCCGAACATGTGATTGACGAGGGTCGGCGTAATTACCTTGTCGTAGGTGCCGCGATAGACATGGCTCTTCTGGTCGTCGATGCGGTTGTTATTCAGGATGCTAGGCAGTCCAGGGAAGCCATCGGCCCCCGGCGTACGTTGATGTAGCCCATAGTTGTACAGGAAACTGAGGCGGTCGTTCTGTCCGATAATGTGGTCGGCCTTGACGCTGTACTTGGTCCATGGATCCAGCGCCGTGCCGACGTTATTGATGTAGTTATTCCGCACATAGTCGCTTGTGCCGGGCGCGGCGCCATTATTTGGCCTCAGGAAGTCCTTCACGAGAGTGGCATAGTTGCGCGAAATCGTCGCAAACCGCGCCAACGGAATTTGATTTCCGGCGAATGGGGTGCGCGTAAAGCCGGTTCCCGAAGCTGTGGTCGTGCTCGGGTCGTAAATTGGCAGTGGTCTCCCCGTGCCGTCAACCCAGTTTCTGAAGTCGCCGTTAAACATCTCTGGAGTCGGAACGCTGAATCGGCCGCTGCTCGCGCCCACGCGATTGCGGAACCACTCGCCCGATGTAAAGAAGAATGTCTTGTTCCGGCCGTCGTAGATCTTGGGAATGTAGACCGGCCCGCCGACGGAGTAACCGAAGTCGTTCTGCTTGTACTTGCCCTTTTGCGCTTCGAAGAAACGGCGCGCGTCGAGTGCGTCGTTGCGCAGGAATTCGTAGGCTGTGCCGTGGAGCTCGTTTGTGCCCGACTTGGACGAGAACGTGATCATGCCGCCTTGTCCGCGGCCGAACTCGGCCTTGAAGCCGTTGGTGTCGACCGAAAACTCCGTGATCGCATCCACGGATGGTGTATTCACATTGGCCCACTGCACTGAGTTGAAGCGGCCCGTGAGGACGCTGACGCCGTCGAGCGTGGCGCCATACGCGCCGCCCTGGCCTCCGCCAATGTTCAGATTGTCGTCGTTAGGTTGATTTACTTGCGGTGTGATCAGTGCCAGGTCGAAGGCGCCGCGCATCGCTCCGCCGACCACGAGCGGCAACTCATCCACAAGTTTGTTGGAAACCGCTGTGGTCACCTTCGCCGTCGAGGTCTGTAGCAATTCAAGCGTCGCCGCGACCTGCACCGACTCGGAAACCGCGCCTACTTCCAGCGTTGCGTTTACCGACACACTCGCCCCGGAATTGAGAATCACCTCGGAGCGAACGGCGGCCTTGAATCCCTGTTTCTCAATGCGCACTTCGTACGTGCCGACCGGCAACGCCGGAATCGCGAAGTCACCGCTCGAGGTTGTTTCGGTCGAAGCACCCACATTGGTAGCTACATTCCTCGCTGTCACCTTCGCGCCCGGAATCGCTGCGCCGGAGGAATCCGTCACCGTTCCGGTCACAATGGCGCGGTCAGTCTGCGCGAGCGCACACGCCGCCAGGAGGCTGATCACAATCAGCTTTTTAATACTCATGAGGAACCCCCTCACCCTTGCAAGACTTTATGTTATGTAAGGCACTTGGGCGACCTTACGTGCGTGCCAGTATATCCAAATTCTCCACAAGTTGTGACGAGTACGTGACCAGACCAGTTCACACTTCGAAACCGCCCCCGTCGTTGCGCTGTCGCTCTCTACCCGGTTGTTCACTGCTCCTCTTCCTTCTCCACTTTGCCTGGCTCGGCATAGAATAGAAGCGAACCACCGAAATGCTCCGTCCGAACTACCCTCTTTCCCTCCTGCTGACCTCGCTCGCGGCCTTTGTACCCGTGTTCGCGCAAAATGCCGCGAAGGTGGACTTCGAACGCGACATTAAGCCCGTTCTCGATAAGAACTGCTCCGGCTGCCATGGCGCGAAAGCGCAAATGGGCGGCCTCCGCCTGGACGCGAAGAATACGGCCATGGCCGGCGGCCTTTCGGGCAAGGCCATTGTGCCCGGTGACCCCACGCACAGCCCCCTCTATCTGCGCACGGCGGGAATCGGAGAGCAGGTACGCATGCCGATGGGAGGCAAACCGTTGCCACCCGAACAGATCGCCACCATCAAGCGTTGGATTGAAGAAGGCGCGGTGTGGCCCGAAGGCATCGGCGTTCGGAATGCGGCCGTGAAAAAGCATTGGGCCTATGAAGCCCCTGTACGCCCGCCGCTGCCCGAAGTCGCCAACGCGCGCTGGACACGCAATGCAATCGATCGCTTCGTGTTGGCGCGCCTCGACAAAGAGAAGCTCCCCCCTTCGCCCGAAGCCGAAAAGACCACACTCCTGCGCCGCCTGAGTCTCGATCTCACTGGTCTTCCGCCCACACCCGCCGAAGTGAAGGCGTTCCTCGCCGATACCTCGTCCAAGGCGTACGAGAAACAGGTCGACCGGCTACTCGCCTCACCTCACTACGGCGAGCGTTGGGCGCGCATTTGGCTCGACGCAGCCCGGTATGCCGACTCCGATGGCTTTGAGAAGGACAAACAACGCTGGGTCTGGTTCTATCGCGACTGGGTGATCAACGCCTTCAACCGCGATCTTCCCTACGACCAGTTCCTCCAGCAGCAAATCGCCGGCGACCTGATGGCCAAGGCGGCTCCCACTCCCGCCGCCGCTCAGGAGCTTCGCGTCGCCACTGGTTTCCTCCGCAATTCCATGATTAATGAGGAAGGCGGCATCGACCCCGAACAGTTCCGCATGGAAGCCATGTTCGATCGCATGGACGCCATCGGTAAGGCCATGCTCGGCGTCACAATCCAATGCGCCCAGTGCCACAATCACAAGTTCGATCCGCTCACCCAGGAAGAGTATTACGGCCTCTTCGCCTTCCTGAATAATTCGCACGAGTCGAACGCCATCGTCTACACGCCGCAGGAACAGGCGAAGCGTGAGACGATTCTCGCTCGCGTCGCCTCCATTGAAGCCGCCCTGCAGAAACGCATGCCCGATTGGCGCTCTCGGCTCGCCACGCTTTCCAGCAAGGAATCAGACTGGACACTCCTCAAACCGGACGTTGAGGACATCTCCACCGGCGGACAAAAGTATCTTTCCATGGGTGACGGCTCCATGCTCGCTGCGGGATACGCGCCCACCAAGCACCGCGTCAAGATGACCGTAAAAACCGAAGCGCGCGGAATCACCGCGTTCCGGCTCGAACTCCTTATGGATCCCAACCTCCCGCGCGGAGGGCCTGGCCGTAGCGTCAAGGGCACGGGAGCGCTCACCGAATTTGAAGCCGAAGCCGCGCCCGCCAGTGACCCCACGAAGGTCACCAAAGTGAAATTCGTCCGCGCGCTCGCCGACGTCAATCTCTCCGAAGCTCCCATCGACTCTATCTATCGCGACAAAGAGGAACTGGCTGGTTCGAAAACCACACGCGTCACTGGTTCAGTCGAGTACGCCATCGACGGCAAGGACAATACCGCCTGGGGAATCGACGCAGGTCCGGGCCGCCGCAACCAGCCGCGCAACGCAGTTTTCATCGCCTCCGAACCCATCGGCTTCGAGGGTGGCACCGTTCTCAACATCTATCTGAATCAGAAACACGGCGGATGGAACTCCGACGACAACCAGAACTACAACCTCGGCCGCGTACGGCTCACCTACACCACAACCGCCGATCCCAAGCCGGTCCTCGACGCCTCGTTTTCTCACTTCCGCGAACTCCAATCCGCGTGGAGCGCCGAGAATCGGGAAATCGAACAGCTCTGGCGCGATCATCCCGAAGGCTCCACCCAGCTTGTCCTGAATGAGCGCGACGAACGGCGCATGACGAACCTGCTCACGCGCGGCGACTTCCTGAAGCCAGGCAAGGCCGTCGAGCCCGGCGTCCCGTCGTTCTTGCATCCGCTCCCGGCAAAGCTCGCTCCCAACGAGCCGGCACGCCTTACGTTCGCGCGTTGGCTTGCAGCGCGCAACTCCCCCACCGCTGCCCGCTCGTTTGTGAATCGAGTGTGGCAGAGCTACTTCGGCACCGGTATCGTCGAAACTTCCGAGGATCTCGGCAAACAGAGTCCGCCCGCTTCGCATCCTCAATTGCTCGATTGGTTGGCCGTCGAGTTCATGGAGAGTGGCTGGAAGGTGAAGAATCTCCATCGCGTGATCGTGACTTCCGCCACCTACCGCCAATCGTCGGTGCTGACGCTCGAACACAAAGAGAAGGACATCTACAATCGCCTGCTGGCGCGCGGTCCGCGGTTGCGCGTGGAAGGTGAGATCGTGCGCGACATCGCCCTCGCCGCCAGCGGGCTGCTCAATGCCAAAGTCGGCGGGCCCAGTGTTTTTCCACCTGCGCCGTCATTCCTCTTCCAGCCGCCCACTAGCTATGGCCCGAAAATCTGGCAGGACGAAACCGGCGTGGAGCGCTACCGCCGCGCGCTCTACACTTTTCGATACCGTTCTGTTCCTTATCCGATGTTGACCAATTTCGACGCGCCCAACGGTGATATTGCGTGTGTCCGCCGTACGCGTTCCAATACGCCATTGCAGGCGCTCACTACTTTGAACGAGCCTCTCTTCTACGAAGCCGCACAAGCCCTCGGCAAAATGACGATCGCCGACGGCGGAGCCACCGACGCCCAGCGTCTCGCATTCGCGTTCGAGCGTTGCACAGCCCGCAAACCCACCGTGGCCGAAGCAGGCGAGTTGGCCGCTTTTCTTGCCAAACAGCAGCAGCGGCTGGCAGAGCCCGAGCGCGTCTGGACCGCTGTCGCCCGCCTCATGCTCAATCTCGACGAAACCATCACCAAGGAGTAATGACGTGATCAACCGGCGCTGGTTTATTCGTGAGTGTCCCATCGGTATGGGAGCGCTTGCTCTGAATCATCTCTTGCGAGCGGCCACCGGCGACCCAACGGCGCCCAAACAGCCGCACTTTACTCCGAAGGCAAAGCGCGTCGTCTTTCTCTTCATGGCCGGCGCACCGAGCCACCTCGAGATGTTCGACTACAAGCCCCAGTTGGAAAAATTCGACGGCACCCTGCCGCCTGCCGATCTGTTGAAGGGCTACCGCGCGGCGTTTATCAATCCGAACTCGAAGCTGATGGGTCCTAAGTTCAAATTCAGCAAGCACGGGCAATCGGGCGCGGAGCTGAGCGAACTCATTCCCCACACGGCTGCTATCGCCGACGACCTCACCATTGTCAAGGGCATGGTGACCGACGCGTTTAATCACGCGCCCGGCCAGTTGCTCATGAACACTGGTTCTCAACAGTTCGGCCGCCCTAGCTTCGGCGCCTGGACGATCTATGGGCTGGGTTCCGAGTCGCGCGATCTGCCTGCCTTCGTCGTTTTCTCCAGCGGAAAAAAAGGACCGAGCGGAGGCAACTCCTGTTGGGGATCCGGCTTCATTCCCACTGTCTATCAAGGCGTCCAGTTCCGCAGCTCCGGTGACCCCGTTCTTTATCTCTCGAACCCTCCCGGCGTTGACGGCCAATTGCAGCGCGACACGCTCGATTCGGCGCGCGCGTTGAACCAGATGCGACTGGAAGCGACCGGCGATCCTGAAATCGAAACCCGCATCAACAGTTTCGAGATGGCCTACCGCATGCAATCGAGCGCGCCCGAGCTGATGGATCTGTCCAAAGAGCCGAAGAACGTTCTCGACATGTACGGCGCCGAGCCAGGCAAGCCATCGTTTGCCAACAACTGCCTGCTTGCCCGCCGCCTCCTTGAACGCGGAGTCCGTTTCGTTCAGCTCTATCACGAGGCATGGGACCAACATGGTGCTCTCGTAAAAGATATTCAGATCAATTGCAAGGACACCGACCAGGCTTCCGCCGCCCTCGTGAAGGATCTTAAGCAGCGCGGCATGCTCGACGACACCCTCGTCATCTGGGGCGGAGAATTCGGCCGCACCCCGATGGTGCAGGGTGTCGGCAAACCCGACGGCCGCGATCATCATCCCAATGCCTTCACCATGTGGATGGCCGGAGGCGGCTTAAAGCCCGGCATCTCGTTCGGTGAAACTGATGAGCTCGGATTCAACGTCGTGAAGAACAAGGTCCACGTGCATGATCTGCATGCGACCCTGCTCCACCAACTCGGCTTCGATCACACCAAACTGACCTACCGCTTCCAGGGCCGCGACTTCCGCCTGACCGACGTGCACGGCACCGTTGTGAAGGAAATCCTGGCCTGATGCAACGTGTCTGCTTCGTCCTGCAGGTGAAACCAGACCGGCTGGACGAATACCGCGAGCGGCATCGTTCCGTATGGCCCGAGATGCAGGAGGCGCTCCGCAGCTCCGGCTGGCACAACTACTCGCTATTTCTTCGCGACGACGGTATGCTCGTCGGTTACCTCGAAACCGAGGACTTCGACCGCTCGCGCCGCCTCATGGCCGAAACCTCGATCAATGCCGTTTGGCAGGCATCCATGAAGGACTTCTTCGTCGATGAAGAGGGCCGCACCGCCGATAAACAGATGCGTCCTCTCGAACAAGTCTTCTTTCTTCCCTAACCAACGCGCGAGCTTCAACGCTGGTATTGTGTTGGGTCGTGTCCTCCTCGACCGTCTCCACCGCCGCCGAACAACTCGATAAGTTATACGAGTTCGATCGTGAACCTGTAAGTGAAGACCGCCTGCTTGGGCCCGGTTACTTCGCCGGAGCCTACGCGGGCGAGCATGTGGCCGCCACTGAGTTTGTCATCGGCGTGCTTTTCGTGAATTGGGGCGCGAGTGTCACGGACATCTTTATTGGCCTTGCGCTCGGCAACCTCCTCGCCGTTCTCACCTGGACTCTCCTCTGCGCTCCCATCGCCGTCGACACTCGTCTCACCATGTACTGGTACCTTCGGCGCATCGGCGGTCCATACTTCACGGTCGTCTACAACGTATTGAACGCCCTATTATTCTGTATTCTTGCCGGCTGCATGATCACGGTCTCTGCATCGGCTTTGCGCATACCGCTTGGCATTCCTGCTCAGGTGCATCAGTATCCTGACGACTTTCGCTTTGTCCTCCTTGTTTTTGGCGTCGGCGCCGTTGTCGTCGTCCTGGCCATGCTGGGCTTCAAAAAACTCGCCGACTTCTCCACCGTCTGCTCGCCCTGGATGTTCCTGATGTTTATTTCCGGCGCGGGCGTTATGCTTCCCGTGCTCGCGCAGAAAGCAGGCTCCTCATCCATAGATAGCATCGGCTCATTCTTCGAAATGGGCCGCCGCGTCGTGTGGACAGGAGTCACGCCCGACGGCAGTCCTCCCCTTGGTTTCTGGAAAGTGGCCGCCTTCGCCTGGATCTGCAATCTCGCCATGCACGCTGGGTTGAGCGACATGGCCATGTGGCGCTATGCCAGGAAGGCCAGCTACGGATTGACCAGCGCCGTCGGTATATTCTTCGGGCACTACATCGCCTGGATCTGCGCCGGCATGATGGGCGTCGGCGCGTCGCTATTGCTCAATCAGCCGCTTGCCTCGCTCGACTCAGGTGGAATCGCGTATCGCGCTCTCGGTTGGGCAGGCATTCTCGCGGTCGTCCTCGCCGGATGGACCACATCCAATCCCACGCTCTATCGCGCGGGCCTTGCACTGCAAGCCATCACACCCAACTGGTCGCGTGCCCGCGTCACTCTTGTTGCCGGCATCGCCACGACCATCGTCGCGTGTTTCCCATTCGTCTTCACACGTCTGCTCGACTTCGTCGGCATCTACGGCCTTCTGCTCGGACCCGCCGGCGCAATCGTTATGGCCGAACATTGGCTCTTCCCGCGCCTCGGTTATACACGCTATTGGACTGACTATCAGAACAAATCGATGAATTGGCCCGCCCTGATCGCTTGGGCCTCAGGCATTGCGCTCGCCCTTGGCCTGGAACGTACCGGCACGCTGCATCTCTTTTTCCTCTTCATCCCTGTGTTCGCTCTGACGATTCTTGTCTACCTGATACTCGCTCCGATGGCAGGCGCGAAGCTGCCTCCGCCCCCCGGCGGCGAGAACCGCTATCCCAAGCCTCGTCCGGCCGCGGCTCGTGCGCCCGTTGTCAAACCGCCGCTGAATTCGGTCGCAAAACTCGCCGGCGTTGTCGCGCTTGCTGCACTTGTGGTCTCGCTCGTAATCCCTTTCTACGGTGGCTCCTTCGAAGGTCCTTTGATGGCGGCGACTCTCGTCTATTTCCTTAGCGGCACCTACTACTACACCGAATACCGCAAGAACGACGAAACAGCCTAAAATAAAGGTTCCGGTCCTTCCAACTTCATCAAGGAATTTCATGGCAACCTCCAGCATTACTTTGAAGCACGTGAGCTATCTGTGGGACGACGCCAAGGCGGCCAAGCTTTCGCCCGCCGAGCGCCTCATTTATCGATCGAACCTCCTCGGCGCGGACCAGCGCATCACCAACACGGGCGGCGGAAACACATCCGCCAAGCTCGATGAGAAAGATCCGCTCACGGGCGGCAAGGTGGAAGTCCTCTGGGTGAAAGGCTCGGGCGGCGACTTGCGCACTTCGAAGCTCGCCAATTTCGCTTCGCTCTATCAGGACAAGCTCATGTCGCTGAAGCCGCTCTATGCTTCTATGAGCCCACGCGGCGCCAAGACCGAAGCCGAAGACGAAATGGTTGGCTACTATCCGCACTGCACATTCAATCTCAATCCGCGCGCCTCTTCCATTGATACGCCGCTGCACTCCTTCATTCCCGCGCGCCATGTCGATCACATGCATCCGAACTCCGTGATTTCGGTGGCTGCCTCGCGCCGTTCGACTGAGTTGACCAAGGAGATCTTCGGCGGAGAGATTGGCTGGACGCCCTGGCTACGCCCAGGCTTTGAACTCGGTCTCGAACTCAAGCGCATGTGCACGGCAAACCCCAAGCTCAAAGGCATTGTGATGGGCCAGCATGGCCTGATCAATTGGGCCGACGGCGACCGCGAGTGCTACGATCTGACCCTGAACATCATCGAGAAAGCCGCCGAATACATCGAAGCGCGCGATAAGGGTGCGAAGACCTTCGGCGGACAGAAATACGGAACGCTTCCCGATCAGCAGCGCGACGACGTTCTTTACGCCATCCTCCCCTGGTTGCGCGGCCAGGTGTCACAACAGAAGCGCTTCATCGGCACGGTGCAGACCGATGCCACCATCCTCCGCTTCGTCAACTCGCACGACGCGGCGCGCCTGGCCGAGCTCGGCACAAGCTGTCCCGACCATTTCCTGCGTACGAAGATCAAACCTCTCTACGTCGACTGGAACCCGCAAATGGCCGGCGTCGCCGAACTGAAGGCGAAGCTCACCGCTGGCCTCGAACAATACCGTAAAGACTACGCCGCCTACTATGAGCGCTGCAAGCACGCCAACTCGCCTGCCATGCGCGATCCCAACCCTACCGTCATTCTCATCCCGGGCATCGGCATGATCGCCTGGGGCAAGGATAAGAGTGAGTCGCGCGTCACCGCCGAGTTCTATAACTGCGCCGTCGAAGTCATGCGCGGCGCTGAGGCAATCGACGAATACATCGCCTTGCCTCAGCAGGAAGCTTTCGATATTGAATACTGGCTGCTTGAAGAAGCGAAGCTGAAGCGTATGCCGCCGGAAAAGGAGTTCCAGCGCAGTGTCGTTCTCGTCATCGGAGCGGGCAATGGCATCGGCAAAGCCGTGGCACACCGCGTAGCACGTGAAGGCGCGCATGTCGTTTGTGCCGACTTGAGCGCTGAGGCTGCACAAGCCACCGCCGGCGAACTCACCAAGATCTACGGCCTTGGGATCGGCGTCGCGGGTTCCGGCATCTCCGGTTGTGGCCCGGCCATAGGTTTGGCCGTGAACATCACGGACCGCGCCAGCCTCCACGCCATGCTGCGCCAGGCCGTGCTCGCCTACGGCGGCGTCGACAGCATCGTAGTTACCGCCGGTGTCTACATTCCGCCCGATCGCGAAGGCCACCTCACCGACGAGCAATGGGCGCTCACCTTCGATGTCAACGTGAAAGGCAGCTATCTCCTCGCCGACGAAGCGCAAGACCTTTGGCTCAATCAAGGACTGCGCGGCAGCCTCGTGCTCACCACCAGCGTCAACGCAGTCGTCTCGAAGAAGGGCTCCCTAGCCTACGATGCTTCCAAAGCCGCGGCAAACCACCTCGTACGCGGCCTCGCTGTCGAACTCTCTCCGCTCGTGCGCGTGAACGGCCTGGCACCCGCTACCGTCGTCTCAGGTTCCACTATGTTCCCGCGCGACCGCGTCATCGCCTCTCTCGTGAAGTACGGCATCGCGTTCGAAGAGAACGACACGACCGAAAACCTTCGCAACATGCTCGCCAACTTCTATGCCCAGCGCACGCTTACGAAAACGCCCATTACGCCAGAAGATCAGGCCGAAGCGGCGTACTATCTCATCAGCGAACGCGCCGCCAAGACCACCGGCCAGGTGATTTCGGTCGACGGCGGCTTGCCGGAATCGTTCCTGCGCTAGGGCTTCACAAAGGCGGCCAGCGTTTCGAGATTTGTGGCGAACCTCTCGCTGTTCAGCACACGTGCGCGAGGCGCCTGGCTGCCGTCGAAGAGTTGCACGCGATCGTTCTCTTTGATTTCGATCGGCCGCCCATTGATCGTGAGCACCATCGGGTGTGCTGCGGTGACGGCGACAACCTCATCGGCTTTGCCGATGACGCCGTCCTGTAGCCATCCGCCACGAGGATCGAGCGCACGGATGAGCGCGGCCACACGTTCCGGGTTAGGTTTGCTTGCCAGCGGATCGCGGTTCCCCGTTTGCCATGGCGACAAGCCATGCAGCAGCGTGGGACGGCGCATGCCTGCGTTGCTCGTGGTCTTGGCGAGCGTATCGTATTCTTCTCGCAACGCCGGCAGACCGGCCGCCGACGTGATCACGGCATAGTGCCCGATCACCGACTCATCCGTATAGCTCAACTGATAGCCATCCGGGCGGAGCGATCCCAGTCCCTTCGCGCGAACCTGCGTGCCCTTCGTAATGTAAAGCGGCCGGTTCGTCTTCAACTCGAAGAAGCGGGCGATTGCCGGTTCCCTGGCCTTGCGGCGCGCCTCCGATGGATTTGCCACCGGCGGCAGGACGCTCTTTTCCAGCCAACGAAGCGCCGGACCCGCCGCGTCGAGGTAGGCGCGCTTTCCGGTTTCGCGGTAGAACACCAAGAGCATCTTGATGATGCCCTGCGATTCGCCACCCGTAATCGACGGCGGTTCGAACAGGCGGGCCCAAGCCGGATGCATGTCTGCGTCGTACTGCTGCGCCCATGCCGGCTGCGGCTCCGGCATCTGCGCCATCAGAATGAACTCGGCGCCACGCAGGGCCGAATCCGTGTAGCGTGCTTCGTTATAAATACGACCGGCTTCGAGCAGGCAGTCCATGTTGTCGATCAGCGTATTGTCGTTGAAGGTGTAATAGCCTTTGTAGATTTCGCCAGGCCATTTGCGTGGCCAGGAATCCGGATAGCTCGCCTTCTTCGGTGCGTGTCCCCCCGCCGGCGGGAAGGACGAGTACCGCTGCGGCCACGCGCCATTCGCATACTGCGCCTTCACGAGCGAATCCAATCCAAAACGCGCCGCTTCGTGAATCTGCTTATCGGCGAAATTGAGAGCCGCATCGACCCGGAAGAGGAAACGCAAGCACGCCTGCGTGACATTGTCGTCGAGGGTGGTGGGCGGATTCTGCGGAATGGCCGCTGAGGAGCAGTCGTGTTGGGTTCGATACGGATATTGCTTTCGCTTCGCCGGATCGAACTCGACGAGGTAATCGAATCCACCCGAACAGAGTTGGCCGCGAACTAACGCCTGGGCGGCGCGCTTCGCGGCGTTGAGATACAGCGGCTCCTTTGTTGCGGCATACGCTTCGAGGAACGCCATCCCGACGCGAGGCGTGCCCTCGCGCTGGTTCTCGATCTGGGTCAGACCTTCCCCATGCTCGGACCTCCCATACGAAAGGTCTTCCGCATAGGCGTAGTGATAGCCGCCTTCGGTGGACACTTTGTCCACGTAGAATGCCGCGGCTTTCCGCATGGCGGCGAGCGCCTCCTCGCGAGTCGGCGTCTGCGCCAAGAGCGGCATCACCGTCAGCAACACGCACAATCTGGACATTCTCATGCGAAAAGTCTATATCGTAATCTAGTGCCTATGCTGAACCGCCGCGAACTGCTCGCCTCGCTCACCGCAACTGCACTGCACGCGGCCACACCTCCGCCCAACATCGTCTTCATCTACGCCGACGACCTCGGTTATGGCGACCTCGGTTGCTATGGCAACCCCACCATCCGCACTCCGAACCTCGACCGCATGGCCGGCGAAGGTATACGCTTCACGCAGTTTTATTCCACCTCGCCGTTGTGCTCGCCCAGCCGCGCCGCTCTCATGACGGGCCGCTATCCGGTACGTTGCGGCATCACGAAGGTGCTGTTCCCCTATTCCACCGGCGGACTCAAATCCGGCGAAACCACCATCGCTTATTTGCTTAAGAGCGCCGGCTACAAAACCGCCTGTGTCGGCAAGTGGCACCTCGGTCATAAGGGCGAATACCTTCCCACTCGCCACGGCTTCGACTCTTATTTCGGCATTCCCTATTCGAATGATATGAGTCCGGTCACCAGCCGCGGTCCGCGCAAAGCCGAGTATCCGCCGACGCCGCTCATGCGCGACACCGCTATCGCCGAGCAGGAACCCGACCAGAGCTTCCTCACCTCTCGCTACACCGAAGAGGCCACCGGCTTCATTCGCAAATCCGCACGCGCCAAACAGCCCTTCTTCCTCTATTTCGCGCACACGTTTCCGCATTGGCCTCTTGCCGCCAGCGCGAAATTCAAGGGTAAGAGCAAGCGCGGGCTCTATGGCGATGCCGTCGAGGAACTCGACTGGAGCGTCGGTGAAGTGTTACGCGCGGTGCGCGAAGCGGGCGTCGACGGCAACACCCTCGTGATGTTCTCAAGCGACAACGGTCCTGCCATGAACCTGCTGGAAGAGGGCGGAGCCGCCGGGTCGTTCAGCGGTTGGAAGAGCCAGAACTGGGAGGGAGGCCAACGCGAGCCGTTCATCGCCCGCTGGCCCGGCCGCATTAAGCCGGGGCAGACCTCGCACGCATTTGGTTGCACCATGGATATTCTGCCTACTTGCGCGAAGCTCGCTGGCGCGCGCTTGCCTGAGGGCCGCGAGCTCGATGGCGCTGATCTCGGCCCCGCACTTTTCCAAAGCGACGAATCGCGTCAGGCGCTGTTCTTCTACTACAGCCACACTACGGTTCGTGCCGTGCGCAAAGGGCCGTGGAAGCTCTGGGTTACCGATCCCAAAGCAGGCTTCGCGCAACAACCTCCGCGTACCACCACGCCTCTGCTCTTCCATCTCGAACACGATCCCGCCGAGCGATCGAACGTGGCCGGGAAGAATCCCGAGATCGTCCGCGAGCTTATCGCCGCCGTCGACCGTCACATCGAACACGTCAAGCACGGCGAACTGCAAGAGTAGCTCCTGGCCGTCTACTTCTTCGTCCACTGCACGTTCCCCGGGTCGAACCGGTACGTGCCCGCACGCGGCGCATCCGGCGCATCGTGCTTCGGCAACGCCTTTGCCAACTCCGCCTTCACCTGCGCCAGCGTAGGCCGTCCCGCCAGGTTCACCCACTCGTTCGGATCCTGCCGCCGGTCGTACAACTCCTCGCCGCCGTCGTGATACCGAATGTACCGCCAGCGCGCGGTCGTCACCGCATGATTGCCTTTCAGATAGGTCGTCAGCACAGGCCGCTTCCACTCCGTGCGCGGCTCCGTCAGCAACGCGCGCAGCGACTGTCCATCAAGCCCGCCCGGCGTCGGCACGCCCGCCAGATCGGTGAGCGTCGGATAGAGATCGAGCAGACTCACCGGCGCCTCACACCGCGCCCCTGCCCGCGTAACGCCGGGCGCCCGCACGATCATCGGCACGTGTGTGGCACGATACCACAGCCCTTGCTTGTGCCAGTGCCACTTTTCGCCCAGATGATAGCCATGGTCGGACCACAACGCGACCACGGTATTGTCGCGTTGCGGGCTCGCATCGAGCGCATCGAGCAGACGTCCGATCATCGCATCGGAAAATGAAATGCACGCCAGGTAAGCCTGCACGGCGCGCTTCCAATTGCCCGTCGAAACCAACAGGTCATGCCGCGAAAACTGGTTCAACGCGAACTCGCGCGCCACCGGCGGCATGTCGGCCAGATCGTCCTCCTTCACCTCAGGCACAATCACCTCATCGAGCGGATACAGGTCGAAGTACTTGCGCGGAACGTACCACGGAATGTGCGGGCGGAAGAAACCCGTCGCCAGAAACAGCGGCTTCTCCTGCCGCTGTTGCAGCAACTCGCCGGCCCACGCGGCCAGCTTGTAGTCCGGCATCTCCGATTCGGCCACGTCCATCGGAGCCCAGTCGAAGTTCCGCCACGAAACCGACGGCATCGGCGTCACCGGCCGCTTCGGCTCCGGGTCGGGCGGAAAGCTGTAGCCGTCGTGCCAGCCGTTGGCGCGCGCCGCTGGGTTCCAGAAGAAGTACTCGTCCCACGAGGCCGGATCATTGTATCCGCGCCCGTGGTGGAACACCTTGCCGCCGCCCGCGACACGATACCCGTTCTGCCGGAAGCACTGCGGCAGCGTCACCACGTTTGGCATCGCCGGCCGCCACGGCTGGTCGTTATCGTAGACACCGGAGTTCGCCGGATGCCTTCCTGTGAGCAGCGATGCGCGCGAGGGATTGCAGATCGGCGCCGCCGTCTGCGCGTCGGTGAACAGCATGCTCCGCCTCGCCAGCCGGTCCAGGTTCGGCGTCTGCACCTGTGGATGACCGCCCAGCGCGCCCACCCAGTCGTTCCAGTCGTCGACGGCGATCATCAACACGTTCGGCCGCCGGAACCCTTGGGCCCCAAGCGCCACCGCCGCCGATGCCGCCGCGGCGCCCCGCGCGAATGCTCGTCGTGAGATCATGCGGGAGATTGTACTCCGCGCCATGATCAAGCGCCGCGCCACCCCACCGCCGGATGCCAAGCTGAAGCGCCGCATCATCAAGGACGGCCTTCGTCCAAATGAACAGCGAGATGCCGCCATTCGCCGCGTGATCCGCTCCATCCCCAAGGGAAAGGTTGCAACATACGGACAAGTCGCCGCCGCGGCCGGATACCCGCTTTATCACCGCTTGGTGGCGAAGCTCCTGCGCGGTAACGACGGCAGCCTCCCGTGGCAGCGCGTCCTCGGAGCCGGCGGCGAAATCAAACTCCACCAAACGGCCGCCTACGAGCAGCGCCTGCGACTGGAGATGGAGGGTGTTAAATTCAAAGGCAAGCGCGTCGACATGGCGGCGCACCAGTACCGCTTTCGCACCTGGGAACTCGACGATTAGCTCACCACAACTTGCACTGCTTCTCCACCGGCCTCACCATCGGGTCGCCAACTTTGCAATTGAACGCCTCGTGAAACTCCGGCACATTCTGCAGCGTGCCAATTGCGCGGAAACGGTCCAATGGGTGGGGGTCGGTTTGGATGCGCAGCCGCGCACTCTCTGGCCGGAAGTGCCGCGCCCAAATACGCCCGAACGCAAGGAAGAACCGTTGCTCGCCCGTGAAGCCGTCGATCACCGGTGACGGCTTGCCGTTCAGCGAACGTTGATAGGCCTTGAATGCCAGCGTCACGCCGCCCAAGTCGCCGAGAGCTTCGCCAGTCACCAGCTTGCCGTTGTGGTTCGGCAATCCGCCACCGACTTCCAACGTGTTGAACTCGTCGATGATGCACTGCGCGCGCGCGTCGAACTTCTTACGGTCCTCGTCGGTCCACCAGTTACTCAATGAACCGTCGGCGGCGAACTTCGACCCCTGGTCGTCGAATCCGTGTCCCATCTCGTGGCCAATTACCGCGCCGATAGCCCCATAGTTGGCCGCGTCGTCTGCGTTGAGGTCGAAAAATGGCGGCTGCAAAATCCCCGCGGGAAACGCGATTTCGTTCTGCAACGGGTTGTAGTATGCGTTCACCGTCGGCGGCGTCATGCCCCAATCGTTTCGGTCGAGAGGCTTGCCGATCTTTGCCAGTTCGTATTGCCGCTCGGAGACGCCTGCCGCTCGCACGTTTTGGAAGTAGTCCTTCGATGACACCTTCACATCGGCGTAGTCGCGGAAGCGGTCCGGATAGCCGATCTTCGGGTAAAAAGCGTTGAGCTTCTTCAGCGCGTTCGCTTTTGTCGACTCCTGCAGCCAGTCGGCGGCCTTCAGTTCTTCGGCAAGCGTGGCTCGGAGATTCTCGACGAGTTGAAGCATGCGGCGCTTGGCCTCGGGTGGAAAGTGCTTCTTCACGAACACCTCGCCCAGCGCGTCGCCCAGCATAGTATCAGTCATCGTCGCGCACACCTGCCACCGCGGCCGCTGCTCCTTCACGCCGCTTAACACGGTCTGCTGGAAAGCAAAGTCTTCGTCCACGAAAGGTTTCGCAAGTTCGGTTGCCGCGTTGCGAGCCACCACCCAGCGCAGCCACGTTTTCCATTCCGTCAGATCCGGCTTGGACAT
>DASRHX010000631.1:0-2366 GCA_035650295.1 Bryobacteraceae bacterium
AAAGTCTGCTGTTAAAAGCTGTCCGGCAAAGCGGCGAACTGAAGATGCCTCCCGCTGGCCGGCTTTCGGCAACAGAGATTGCCAAACTGGAAGCTTGGATTGTTGCCGGCGCTCCGTGGCCGGAAACATCGGCGCCTCGCCAGACGGACTCTGCGTTGAAGCATTGGGCATTTCAGCCAATTCAAAAAAAACCTCCACCTCCGGCGCGAGATTCACGGTGGACCCGCAACGCGATTGACCACTTCATTCTGGCGCGACTCGAGCGCGAAGCGATCAGTCCTTCTTCGGAGGCAGACGCCGTCACTCTTATGCGGCGCGTCTACCTGGATCTGATCGGTCTGCCTCCGAAGCCACAGGAGATCGACGAGTATCTCGCTGATGGCAAAGCCGGCCGCTATGAACTCCTTGTAGATCGCCTGCTCCAGTCGCCACACTATGGTGAGCGGTGGGCGCGGCACTGGCTCGATCAGGCGCGCTATGCCGATTCAGACGGCGGGTCCCGCGATGAGCCGCGGCAAATATGGAAGTATCGGGACTGGGTGATCGATGCCTTAAACAAGGACCTTCCATTTGACAGGTTTGTAATCGAGCAAATTGCGGGCGACCTGCTGCCGGATGCAATGCCGGAGCAGATTATCGCTACCGGGTTTCATCGGAATTCGCCGCTGCAGATCGAGGCAGGCACGGATCGTGAGCAGTACCGGGTGGAGGCTGTCGCTGACAGGGTGGACACCACAGGCACTGTGTTCCTAGGCTTATCCACGGGCTGTGCGCGGTGCCACGACCACAAGTACGATCCGATCGGCCAACGCGAGTACTACCAGCTCTTCGCATTTTTCAACAACGTGGACGAGTACGGCCCCGAGATTGCCCCCTATTCCGAAACCTCTGATCTGCAAAGTACGCACGCGCCTTTGCTAGCGCTCGGATCCCAGGACGACGTCGCCAGGTTTCGAGCGATTCGAAGCCAGTTAGCGGTGCTTTACAACGAACGATACGAATATAGAGGCAAAGAGGCGGCGACGCGCAAGAACGATCCCGGCGACAAGATACGGACAGCGACGATCGAAACGATGAAGAAGCAGTTGCCCAATCTACCCGTCGCAATGGTCATGAACGAGCGAACAGAGCCGCGCAAGACTCATGTGATGCTCGGCGGCGACTACCTGCGCCCGGGGGCCCGCGTTTACCCGAAGGTTCTATCGGCACTTCATCCGTATCCAATGCCCGCCGCCGGAAAGCAGCTCGACCGGCGCGACCTTGCGAACTGGATCGTGGATCCCAAGAATCCTCTCCTTGCGCGCGTGACGATGAACCGGATTTGGCAACAGCACTTCGGCGTGGGCCTGGTGGAGACCGAAAACGATTTCGGCGCCAAGGGATCCCGCCCGACTCATCCCGAATTGCTGGACTGGCTGGCCAGCGAGTTCATGGAGAAGCGATGGAGCCTCAAGGCCATGCACCGGCTCATCGTAACTTCGTCCGTATACAAGCAATCTTCGAAGCAACGGCCGGAGCTCTTATCGCGTGACGCTCGCAACGCGCTCCTGGCCCGGCAGTCGCGCCTGCGGCTCGAAGCCGAGATCGTACGCGACTCGGGACTGGCGGTTAGCGGTTTGATAAATCCGGCCATTGGAGGGCCGAGCGTTTACCCGCCACAGCCGGAGGGGGTGATGGAGACCGGTCAGGTGAAGCAGCCCTGGAAGACAAGCACGGGGCCAGACCGCTACCGCCGCGGCATTTACACATTTCACTATCGGATGACACCCAATCCTTCAATGAAGGTGTTTGATGCGGCAAACGGCCTGGCGTCCTGCACCAGGCGGACGCGGACTAATACACCTCTGCAGGCGCTGACGTTGTTGAACGATCCTAACTTCCATGAAATGGCGCGCGGCTTCGCAGATCGCGTGCTGGAGGCTCCGCCGGTCGAGCGTATAAACTACTCGTTTCGTGCAGCCTTGGGACGGAAGCCATCGTCCGATGAGCGGGACAGCCTGCAGCGGTTACTAGCGGCTGAACTGGATGCCTTTCACACAAACTCTTCCGAGGCTGCACAGATCGCGGGAAAAGGCGCCAGCGCGGAACTCGCGGCATGGATATCGGTATGCCGCGTTCTTCTCAACACCGACGAGTTCATCACACGGGAGTAGACAGATGGGAAGCGAGTTCAATCGAAGGCATTTCCTCCACGGCTGTGGTGTCGGGCTGGCCCGCATCGCCCTGGCCGCAATGGCGGAGGAAGATGCGCTGTGTGCCGGCGCCACGTTGGAGTCGAAGGAACCGCACTTTCCTGGCAAAGCGAAGAGCATTATCTATCTATTCATGGAAGGTGGCCCATCGCAGCTGGACCTCTACCAGCACAA
>DASRHX010000632.1:0-2527 GCA_035650295.1 Bryobacteraceae bacterium
CTGGCGACGCATTACGCGTTGACCAACCTTGACGTGAAAGGCGGTGAAATGCGGAAGGTCGATCTGCCGGATGACAGCCCGCGTGGCGGCGTGCTCACGCACGGATCGATGTTGATCGTCACTTCGAATCCCACGCGCACTTCACCGGTCAAGCGCGGCCTCTTCATCCTGGAAAACATCGTCGGCACACCGCCCCCGCCTCCGCCACCCGAAGTGCCGGATCTCGAGTCGGCGGCCAAACAGTTTAAAGACAAGGATCCGACCTTGCGCGAGATGCTCGAGTTGCATCGCAACGAACCGCTGTGCAATTCGTGTCATAGCCGCATGGACCCGCTGGGCCTCGCTCTGGAGAACTTTAACGCGCTCGGGATGTGGCGCGACAAAGAGCGCGGCCAGCCCATTGATACCACCGGCAAGCTAATCACCGGCGAGAACTTTTCTGACATCAGGGAACTCAAGCGAATCATCACGAACGACCGCCGCCACGATTATTATCATTGCCTCACCGATAAACTGCTCACCTACGCTCTGGGGCGCGGGTTGGAGTATTATGATATCGAAACCATGGACCAGATCGTGGAGCGCATGGAGGTTGAGAAAGGCAGGTTTTCTGCTTTGTTAATGGGGGTGATCGAATCTGCCCCCTTCCAAAAGCGTCGAAACTCTGCTTTAGTAGCGGGGCAGCCGGCGCAGTAGATACTTAGGGTTATGAACATGAACGAACTGATCAGTGGGGACGCGGCGAATGCGCAACAAATCGCGACCGTCAATCGCCGTCGATTTTTGAAGGGTCTGGGGGCCTGTCTGGCTTTGCCGGCCCTGGAATCAGTGCGGCCATTCACGGCTCTCGCCTCCAAAGCCGCGGCCGCGCCGCGCCGCATGGCGTTCATGTATTTCCCGAATGGCGCTCTCCATGGCAATTGGTGGCCAACGGGCGAAGGCAAGGATTTTGTGCTCAACCGCACGATGGAGCCGCTCGAAAGCCTGAAGAGCAAAATCCAGGTCATTGGCGGCCTCGATCATCGTCATGCCACGGCTGGACCTGATGGCGCAGGCGATCATGCGCGCGCGAATGGAACATTCCTCACGGGCGTGCGCGTCAAGAAGACAGCCGGGGGCGACATCCGCGCCGGCGTCTCGATTGACCAGGTCGTCGCCCAGCAAATCGGGCACCTGACACGATTTCCTTCGCTCGAGCTTTCCTGCGACGCTGTTCGCAAATCCGGCTCGTGCGACTCCGGCTATTCCTGCGCATATCAATTCAACCTCGCGTGGCGTTCGCCTACGACACCCGTCGCACCCGAGCCCAATCCTCGCCTGGTCTTTGAGCGTTTGTTCGGGTCCGGACCGCAGGGCCTTCGCAAACAGCATCTCAAGATGCGCCAGGAACAACAGCGATCCATTTTGGATTTCGTGATGGAGGACGCGCAGAGCTTGCAGCGGCAAATGACGGCGCGCGATAAGCAGAAGCTCGACGAATATCTGACGAGTGTGCGTGAGATTGAAAAGCGCATCCAGAGCGCGGAACGATTCGGCGCGCCGCCGGATCCCGCCGTCGATACGCCGGCGGGCATTCCCACAAGCTACCAGGAGCATATGCGCATCATGTTTGACATGCTCGCGCTGGCGTTCCAGACCGACTCGACTCGCGTCGCGACGTTGTTGCTGGCGCACGATGGCAGCAATCGCTCGTTCCCGGATGTCGGCATTCCCGAAGGGCATCACCACCTGTCGCATCACTCCAACAACAAGGAGATGATGGAGAAGATTGGGCGGATCGATTTTTGGTACATGGAGCAGTTCGCGCGGTTCCTGCAGAAGCTCGAGCAGACCAAAGATATCGATGGCAGGTCGCTGCTCGATAATTCGATGATCGTTTACGGCTGCGGAAATTCCGACGGCAATCGACACACCCATTCAAACCTGCCGATCATTTTGGCGGGCGGCGGCGGCGGTTCGTTGCACACGGGCCGCTATCTCAAACTCGACGGCGTGCCGATGTCCAACATGCTGATGAGCCTCGCGGACCGCATGGGCGCGAAAGGCGTGCAGGATTTCGGCGACGCTACGGGACGGCTCGACACGATCTGACGACGCGCTGCCGAAAAGTAGTTGAAAATGGCGGGCGCTGTCGTAGCCTCGGCACGACCTTGAGGCAACATGAAAGCTCTTCTGAAGCTCGGCATCGGTGCTCTTCTCGCAATACCGTTTTGTCTCTCCGCGCAAACCTATAAGATCGATTGGTATACGATTGATGGCGGTAGCGGCACGAGTAGCGGAGGCGCGTACAGCTTGAGCGGGACGATTGGCCAGCCTGATGCGGGTACGCTGGCCGGCGGGAACTACCTTCTCGTCGGCGGCTTTTGGGGCGGAGCGTTTGCAGTTCAACAAGTCGGCTCGCCGACCCTGTTCATCAATCGTGTCGGCGCCGACGTGCAGCTAACCTGGAATCCCAATACTGCCGGATTTATTCTCGAACAATCGTTGAGTCTTTCGCCCGCCGCATGGTCCGCCGTCGCCGGCGGAG
>DASRHX010000633.1:0-2858 GCA_035650295.1 Bryobacteraceae bacterium
GCGCCTACGCCGCGGCATTTTTCACACTAGTTTCGCCGCTCTGGTGCCAAGGCCCGGAGAGGGTACTGCTGCTCACCAACCGCAACAGCGCGGAGTCCCGTCAAATCGCCGATTATTATGCCGCCAAGCGAAGAATCCCCACCACGCAGGTCTGCGTAATTGCCGCCTCGCTGGAGGAAGTGATTTCACGCGAAGAGTACGAGCGGAGTATCCGCCAACCCGTGGAGCGCTGCCTTTCGCAGGGGCAACTCGCCGAGCAGGTGTTCTATCTGGTAACCACGCTTGGGGTACCGCTGCATGTCAGGGGGACCGGGGGGCAAAACTCTACCGGCGGCAGCGTCGACTCCGAACTAACGCTGATTTATGCCCAGATGCGCGGCCAGAAGGTGGATGTCGCCGGCCCGCAGCGCAATCCGATGTACCGCCACACGGATACGCCGTTCTCACATCGGGCCTTCCCAATTTACATGGTGACGCGCCTTGCGGCTTACGACGTGGCCGCCGTGAAGGCGCTGATCGATCGAGGCTTTGCGGCAAAGAACCGGGGGATCGTGTACCTGGATATGAAGGACGGTTCGGACGCGCCCGGCGAGGCCTGGCTACGCGACGCACATATCCTTATCCCCAAGGGACGTTCCGAATTGGAGCAAACCAGCCAGCCTCTCTACGGCCATCGCAATGCTATTGGTTACGCTTCGTGGGGGTCGAATGACAAGCGCCAGTACCGCCGCGCCCCTGGGCTTGGGTGGTTGCCCGGCGGCATCGCCACGCAGTACGTTTCCTCGGACGGCCGAACCTTCAAACACCCGCCGGAGGGCTGGAATATCGGGAAGGATTTCAGTGGAAGTCCACAATCGCTCACTGCGGACCTGATCGCCGACGGCGCAACGGGCGCATCGGGCCATACGGCAGAGCCGTACCTCGCCTATACGCCGCGTCCCGAACTTCTCTTTCCCGCATATCTGAGCGGGAGGAACCTCGCGGAGAGTTTCTATATCTCGATGCCGGCGGTTGGTTGGATGAACATTGTGATTGGCGACCCGCTGGTGAAGCTCGGAACACCGTAGATGTTTACTTGCGCGGGATCACCTTCATGTCGAGCGGCAAGGTGAACAGTTCGTCGGTAAGCGAGTTGTTTATCGACACGTGCTCGGAGTAGAGCTGGAAGACGCGTTCGCCGTCACGATCGCGCTGGACGTTATACGGCCACATGACGCCGCCACCCACGTCGCGGTATTTGTCGAACCGTGTTAGCTCCTGGCGGCGCTCGCGTGTAACCGGGTCGCGCCGGTAGAAGACCTGCCGCACGGGAAGGTGCGTCGATTTGTGGAAGTCGGCGGCCACGCTGGTGTTATCCGAATCGGTGAAAGTTACCCGGTCGACAGGGGTGTTGTCGATGACCTCGGAGCCAGAAAACTCTATGATCATCCCAGGTTCCTTCAACCGCTGCCGGAGGATATAGAAGACATTGCGCAAGGTAGTGTCCTGGTAGCGGGTGACGACGTCAGGCGCAAGAGGCGCGGCGCCGCGAAACGTGATCGACCATCCGTTCTGTTCGTCGAAAAGGATCGCGTAGTCCTCCTTCTTGGCATCCCGGTAAAAGCTTTGGCGTTCGCGCGCGTACACTTTGCCTTCGGACGCGCCGGCGGATGGCGTCAAATAGCGGGTGTAAAGAGTAGCCTTGGAGAGCCCGCGCAACTCTTCGCGATAGAACGAGTACATGCGGCCGGCCTCGGTGCGGTCCTCCATTGCGAGAAACTTTGGGCCGCCAAGGGCCTGTAGCACCAGGTCCACAATGTCACGCCCGCGCCGGAGATTATCCGTTTGGGCCCGGGCACAGGCCGCCGGAACGATTGCCAACAATTGCCGCCTCGTCACGGCTTCCTGCCAATCTGTTCCACGGTCAAGCCGGTATTGAAGCGCATCTGTTTCATCGTGAAATCGGCGAACTCCTGCCCCAGTTGTTTGACGATAATCCGATGCGGCATGAGTACGCCGTCCACGGGCTTGTAGTCGGAGAGCAGTTCGTCGACTGGAATCGGCGCGTTGTCGCTGGGACGAAGCTCGATGAAGCGCAATCGCTCGGGAAGGTTTGTCTGAGAATCGATCGCCAACTCGACCTGGTAATTCTCAGGCGACGTGATCTTCAGCAGACCTGAACCGGCGTAGGCAACTTTGTATCCTTCCTGTTCACCGGCCCTTACAAGGCGGAATAGGAGGCGGATGACTTCGTTGCGGTATTGAAGGGACAACGCCGGAGTCAGCGAATTGAGGTTGCGGCCATTATGACTCCACCCCACTTTCCCGTCGTAGTAACTGACGCCGGTGGCAACCGACGACGTCTGTTCCTGGCGATACATACCTGGGCTGAGCCAACTGTTGTGCTGGGTCACGAGGATAGTCGGCGAGCTGCGCACCAATTTGGCCTCATAGTCCCAGGTTGCGTCCCGAATGCCGGCGAGAACCTCGGCGCCTCCCATTGCCTTTTGCACCTCGGCGAGCAGCCGGATCGCTTCCGCCCGCGACGTCTCATCGGCCTCCTTCGCGGTGGGGGCAGGTGGAGGAGCCGTGCTCGCGCGAACGACGGGAAATCCAGTGGTCTCCGGCGGCGAGCGGTAGTCGCGTTCGTCGCCGATGAGCACAAGTTGCGCGGCGTTTAGATTGACCTGCTCCTTGACATGCCGTTCGTACTCGGCCGGCGTCATGGACAACACCGCCTGTTGCACCGATTCCAGGTAATGGGGAGAGATTCCGAGTGCCGTGGCTTCCATGAGCAATTGAAACCGGGCCGCGGCGGTGGTGGTTTGAAACACGAAATTTTGCAGAACCGAACGCTTGGCCGACTCCAGCTTGGGGGC
>DASRHX010000634.1:0-3373 GCA_035650295.1 Bryobacteraceae bacterium
GCGGCGAACGTGCCGCTGCCATCAGGGAGCGGGGTGGCGGGGGCGGAGTCGTCACGGAGGTAGGAGTAGCGGGCGAAGACACGCTGGCGGGTTCCGATGTAACGATCGATGCGGGCGTCGAACTGGTCTTGCGCGGTGGTATCGAGGCCGACGCGGCGGTAGTTGTTGGCAGCTGCCTCGGCGGCACCAGAGAAGACGTTGGGGGCAGGATAGCGGTCGAAGACGACGGCGGTGGCGGGATCGACCATGGACACCGGGATTGTGTTGTTGGGCAGGGGATCGCGAGCGTAGCCCGTGGCGGTTTGGCGCGTTGTGCGGGGATCGAAGATGGACTGCGTAAAGACGCCGCGTTTCTGCGCACTGTTAGGCACGGTGCTGGTGCGGACGACGCCAGTGTTGAGGCGGGCACCTTGCCAGTCGACGAAAAAGAAGGTCGCGTTCTTTTGAATGGGACCGCCGAGGACGAAGCCATACTGGTTGCGGCGGAAACGGGGTTTGGCGCCGGTGGTGGCGAAGAGGTTGCGGGCGTTGAGGGCTTCGTTGCGGAAGAACTCGTACAGCGTGCCGTGGAGGCTGTTCGAACCCGATTTCTGTTTGACCATGATGACGCCGCCGTTGGAGCGGCCGTACTCGGCCGATGGGCTATTAGTTTCGACGCGGAACTCTTCGATGGCGTCGACGATGGGATAGAACGCGACCTGGCCGGGCTCTGGCTGAAGAACGCTGATGCCGTCATAGATGTACTCGCTGGTTCGCGGGCGGCTGCCATTGATGCGTGGAAAGAGGTTTCCCGGTGGAAGATTGACTCCGGGCGAGAGCGCGATCAAGGGGACGAAGTTGCGTCCGTCGAGCGGAAGGGCGACCACCTTTTTCTGTTCGACAACAAAACTGGCGGTACCGCGGGTGGACTGGAGGAGCGGCGCCGCAGCGGTGACTTCGATGGACTGAGAGGCGTCGCCAACCTGGAGCGAGAGATCCAGAGTGATTTGATCACCCACCCGGATCACGATGCCATCGCGGCGCAGGGTGGCAAAGCCTTCTTTGGCGACGGCGATGCGGTAATTACCGGCGGGGAGGGCAAAGAAGTGATAGGTACCAGCCGCCTCCGAGACGGCCGACACCCGGGCTTCAGTGCCCTTGTCGACGAGTTCGACGATGGCTCCCTGGACGGCCAATCCGGCCGCGTCGCGCAAGGCGCCGCCGAGTTCCGTTTTGGTGGACTGGGAGCGCATCGCAACCGCGCCAGCGAGCGCGACTGTCATGTAAACAAGACAACGTTGCGCCACCACAACATTCTGCCACAATATTGTGTGCGACATGAATCGATTCGTGAGCTTGCTTTTCGCGTTGGCGCTTGCCGCCTGTACCCCGCCCGCCCCGCCGGAGCCGGCAAAGCTGACCGTAGCGGCCGCGTCGAACCTGACAGGGGTATTGGATGAGATTGCGGCGGCGTCCCACAAGGAGACCGGCATTCGTATTGTCTTGAGTTATGGTTCGACGGCTCAGTTGTCGCAACAGATCGGCAACGGTGCGCCGTTCGATGTTTTCGCCGCGGCGGATACGGAGCACGTCGATCAACTTGTGAGTAAAGGTTTGGTGGTTGCAAACAGCCGAGCCATTTATGCGAGAGGCCAACTCGCGCTCTGGGTTCCGAACGGGGAGAAGCTGGGTGTACGGGAGTTCAAAGACCTGGCGCGTCCCGAAGTGCGGTTCGTGGCGGTCGCGCAACCAGCACTGGCTCCTTATGGAAAGGCGGCGGTAGAGGCGATGAAATCGGCGGGACTATGGGTGGCGCTTCAACCAAAGATCGTGTATGCGAACAACATCAACATGGCCAAGCAGTATGCGGGGACGGGCAACGCCGATGCCGCGTTCACGGCGTACTCGCTGGTGTTTCGGGAGACTGGAGCCGTGTTGACCATCGATCCCAAGCTTTATCCACCAATCGATCAGGCGCTGGGGGTGGTGGCTTCGTCGAAGCAGCGGGAGCGGGCGCGGCAATTTACGGCATTTCTATTGGGCGCCGAGGGACGGGCGAAACTGCTACGGGGAGGTTATTTGGTTCCCTAGCAAGGGTTGTAACATTGAACGTGCGATCGTGGATGATTCTCGGACTGGCGATCACGCTGAGCGCCGCCGCGCAAACCCAGGCGAGCGCCGAAGCGGAATTGGCGCAGGCGATGCGGCTGATCGGCCAAGGGGAGTTCGCACAAGCCGAACAAAAATTGCGGGCGATTGAGAAAGCCCATCCCGGACTATTTGAAGTTCGCTACCGCTTGGGGCTCGTCCTGATGCGACAGGGTAAGCTTCAGGAAGCATCGCCTCGACTGGAAGCCGCGGTCCAACAGGCGCCATCATCGGCCGCCGCGTGGCTAGCGGCGGCGCAGGTTCGCTTGAAACTGGAGAAACGCGAGAGCGCACTTGCCGCGGCGAAACGAGCGTCGGAATTGGCACCGCAAGAACCGATGATGTGGCGGACGCTTTCCCGCTTCTACTCCGACGCCGGCGAGTTCCCTCACGCGTTGGAATTCGAAGAAAAATTTGCAGCGGCCAAAGGCGAGACCGCGGAATTGTACCTCGTACGAGGTCTCGCCTACCGCGCGGCTGGAAAACCCGCCGACGCCGTCAACGCACTGCAGGAGGCCATTCGACTCGCTCCGCAGAATTGGCCCGCGTACGCGGCGCTCGCCGCATTGTTCCTCGATCACAGGACGCCGGAGCCGGTGGTGGCGCTGTTGCAAGCCGCACCGAAGCCGTTCACGAACATCGCCGAGTATCACCGAATGCTGGGGCTCGCCTACTATCAAACAGGGAAGCGCGATCAGGCGATCGACGAGTTTCTAGCGGCTGTGGACCTGGAACCGAATTCCGAACTCGGATACACGTCGCTCGAGACGTTGTTGCCGGACGCGGGTCCGCGGCGCGCGGAGCTGATTCGCAGGTTTGAACGGCTTCGGTCCACGCAGCCCAAGAATTCCATCGGATACTTCCTGTTGGCTCGAGGCCTAGCGCTGAATGGTGCGCCACCGGAACGCGTGGAACCCCTACTGCGGCGGGCGATCCTTGTCGAGCCCAAGTTCTGGCCCGCGTACCACGAATTGGGGTTGATGCTCGAAACGCAGGGCAATACAGGGGAAGCTGTGCGCATGCAGGAACGAGTCGCGAAACTCAAACACGATCATGCCCCCGCGCACTTTGCGCTTTCGCGCCTTTATGCGAAGCAGGGGAATCGCACGTTGGCCGTAGCGCATCGCAAGAGGCATGCTGAATTGCTCGAACGTGAGCGAGAGGCCGCGGCACGCGCGCGACAGGCGAATCCGGCGCTTAACTACCGCTTAGAGTCCGGCGCGGGAATCGCTTCGCCGCGGAACGA
>DASRHX010000635.1:0-3847 GCA_035650295.1 Bryobacteraceae bacterium
CCCATATAGGCGCCTCCGATCGCCGCGGAGATAGTGGCCACCACCGTCGTGAGAGGCCAGAAGGCAAGGAGATCCGGTTGTGGGCACAGTGCCAGGCCGCCCATTAGCCCCGCGAACGCTACCAGTCCCGAAATGACCAGGGCTTCGAAGCAGACCATGGCGCCTCGTACGCTCATCCTGAGACCGCCGATTACGCCGCCCCAGATTGCGGCGGCGAGGGTCAGCGCGGCGAGAATGTGCAGGCTGACAACAATGTTCATGGTGGCGCTCGCCTCGTCGATGCTTCCGCCGTAAAAGTAATGGAATGCGGCCCAGAGAAGGCCGAGACCCACTCCAGCGCCCAGCACTGAACCGAGAAACGCAACGATCGCGCGCCGCAACACGATTCCAAATCAAGCTTGAGGCGTGCCAGAGGACCGGGCGCGCCTACTTCGGTACAAGCTTGCCGACGCGGTCCCAGACGGCGGTGCCGCCGTAGAGGGTGAAGGACATGCCTTTGATGCTGCGGCCTTCGAGACCGACGGAGGCGGCGGGGACTTTGAGGCGCACCCAGCGGCCAGCGGGCGGGAGCGGGCCCATGTAGCGGCGTCCGGGCGTGCCGGCGGTACCGAAGGCGATCACGTCCTGGCCCCAATACGCGCGGTGTTCCCAGGAACCGTCGCTCCATTGCAGCATGATCTCGCGCGGGAGGCGTTTGGGATCGAGATAAACCCATGTATACAGGATGTCAGCGGCGCCGACGTTCAGTGTTGTTGTGGCGTTATCGAAGTAGTGCTGGTGCAAGCCGTTGGTATGAACTGATCTGTGCGCGAGTTTGGCGGAGTATTTGGGCGCGCTGGTCCATTTCCAGCGATCGCGTTCCGTGTAGCCCTGGGCACCGGCGGGAAGGCGATCTTCCATCCACACAACGTCGGTGTAGGCCCCTGCGGTCTTGCTCAGGGTCACGGTAACGCCGTTGGCCACGGTGCGATTGCCGGCGGCGTCGCGTGCCACGGCGGTGATGCGATGTTCGCCCGCGGTGTACGCGGTGGTGTTCCAAAGAATTTCGAAAGGCGGCACCCAGAGTTCCGGCCCCACGTTCGCGCCATCGACACGGAATTGTACGCCCGCCACGTCCACATTGTCTGACGCTGTGGCTTTCAGCCGCACGGTCGAACCTGAAACCACGGCGCCTGGGGCCGGCGTCTGCATGCCGACGGTGGGCGGGGTCACGTCGCCATCCGGGGGAGGAGGTGGAGGAGTAGGAGGTGGTGGTGGCGGAGGAGGCGGAGGGGGAGGCCCACCGCCAACAGTGACGCTTTCGAAAATGCCCTGGCTGGCGTTGACTTAACTGCCGCTGGGCGTGTTCTGCATCTTGACGGCGCGCACCATGTAAGTGTAGGTCTCGCCAGCGGCGGCGCTTGTGTCGGTGAAAGCCGTGCCGCTGATTAATGAGCCGTTGAGCCGTGTAAAGTTGCCGTTCATCCCTCCCGCGCGAAACACGTGATAACCGCCGACTCCATCCGGCGAGCCGGACCAGGTCAATCGGACATTGCCAGCGCCGCCGCTACCGGTGAGGCCGGAGACGGGTGCCACTTGATGCGCGCGCAGGGTCGGATCACCCATCAAGGCGACATGCACGCCGCGCGCGAACTGGTTCACCTGATTGCGATACAAGCCGTTGTTGTTCATGGTTATACGCGCGCTGTAGCCGATTGGCTCGCCAAGGGCCATGTGATGATAGTACCAGTGCGGCCGCCCTGCCCACGAGCAGGTGAGCCCGAGCGATGGCGTGCACAGGGTTGCTCGCATGATATTGTCCGTGCTGTCCCATTCGCCGAGCCAGCTTCCCATCAGCATGAAGAACACTGCCTTGGCGTCGCCGCCGATAATGTCGGCGCTGGTGACATCACCATAGGTGCCATGCACGCCCATGGCGCTGATGCTGGAATAACCGCCGCCGCCGCAGGCGTAAGCCCACAGATAGGTAGAGCGCAAAAGGAACGAGGCCCAACGCTGGTCGGGCGGCGCACCGTCGTTTTCGTTGGCCGTATCAAGGTTGTTGTGGCCGATAAAGGGATCGAAATTCCGAAAACCGCTCGCCGCAAACGCTTCGCCACCGAAGTCTCCAAAGCGATTGCCTATCAAGCCGCGCTGCGGGACGGTCACTTTTTTGTGGCGCCAACGATGGTCCTTGTTCAGGTAATTGCGCAGAAGCTCGACTTCGCTCGCCCCGGCCACCGGCATATTCCACAAATCCACGCGGCCGACCATTAACTCGACGTCGGACGGGATATAACTGTTGCCACCCCAGCCGCCGTCAACGTCCCCGTAGACGCCGTCCGCAGGCATCGGGCGCGGCTGGTGCCCGTCCACGTTGAGGCTGCCGGTCCGGTAAATCGGCACGTGCCCAAAGAGGAAGACGGTATTTACGTTCCCGGGGTCGGCATTGTATTCGGAAATGATAACATTGCGGACATTGGCGGGATTGTCGCCGCGGCCGACGTCGCGCCGCACAACCGCCCAGCCGTCGCCCACGAGGTCGTTGCGTAAGCGAGTCAATTCCGTGCTCAACGCGCCTGCGACGCTGCTGTCCACGACAAGAACGACTTTGCCGCGTTTTTCGTCCAAAGGCGCCTGGACGCCAGCGTAGATGTAGCCATAACCCGTGTACCCGAGCGAACCGGCCTTCACGATCTGGTATTCGTAGGCGCTGCCGGCTGCCACCGCGGAATCGGTATAGCTGTGGGTTGACCCGGAAAGGGATGCGAGATGGTTCCAGCCGTTTGCGCCCTTGGCCTTGCGATAAACCGTATAGTTGTTCGCGCCGTAGGGATCGGGTAGCCAGGACAAAGCAATTGCTGCCGGTGAAGTTTGGACATTCGCGCTGATTTGCACCGCATACACCCAGGTTGAATCCGCCTGAAGCGGCTGGGTGAGCGCCACTGCGCACAATGTCCCCGCCATAGCTAGGGTAAGTGGCTTCACCCGGACATTGTCCGAACCCGACCCCATCCACAACATAGGCGTTCGTCCCATTCTCGTGTCAGATTCTCGGCAATCGGCTTGTCGGTGTTTCACTGACAGAACGCGGCGATCCTAGCAGCACACTGGGCAGGAACAAGGCGGCGTTCGGGCGTCTTAGGTGCAGTGTGAACACTCCACAGCGAAAGCGGCAGAGGATTGCCGCACTTCGCGTTAAGGGCCGGCGCTTAAAATTCCGGAAGATCCAATGCTAAAGACTGAGATGCGGCTGGCGGTTTATTGATGCTACCTATGGGTTTGACAGCGTTTTAAGCATTGTTCTAGCTTGGACAAAAATTTCCGTCTTATGAGATTAGGCATTAATACTTTCCTGTTCACCTCGCCGTTTACCAACGAGAGGACTGCTCTGTTTCCCACCTTCAAAAAGTGGGGCTTCCAAACCGTGGAAATCCCTGTGGAAGATCCGTCCCACATCGATCCCGCACACGTGAAGCGCGAGCTCGTCAAGAACAAGCTTGTCTGCGGGTCCGTTTGCGCCTGCATGGGCCCGGACCGCGATTTGCGCGGCACGCCCGAACAGCAGAAGACTGGGCTCGACTACATGCTCAAGCTGATCGACCAGATGGTGGAGATGGATTGCCCTTCACTGATTGGGCCCGTGTATTCCGCGGTTGGCCGCGCGGATGCCGTTCCGCCGGATGAATACAAGCAGCAATGGAAAGCTGTCGTAAATAATCTGCGCACGCTTTGCGATTACGCGGAGAAGAAAGGCCGCCAGGTTTGCCTCGAACCGTTGAATCGGTTCGAGACGGATTTCATCAACACCTGCGATCAGGGCCTCCAGATGATCAAAGACGTGGGCAGCCCGGCGCTCAAGCTGCAC
>DASRHX010000636.1:0-4648 GCA_035650295.1 Bryobacteraceae bacterium
CTTCTGCCGTTTGACGTAGGGCTTCACGTAAGCCGGTGGCATCAGCCGAACCCTGTGGCCGAGCCCCTGCAGTGCGCGCGACCAATGGTGCGACGAAGCGCACGCTTCGATGCCAACCAGACACGGCGGTAGCTTCTGGAAGAATGCCAGAACGTAACGGCGCTTCAGTTGGCGGCGGAGGACTACATTACCTTCCGCATCAACACCGTGAACCTGAAAGACTGACTTCGCGATATCGAGACCAATTGTCGTGATCGCTTGCATGATTTGGCTCCTCCGAATCGTGGGAGCTCTATCCGCACCCACATCCGTGGCACTCACGTGCCGGTGGAGGAGCCGTCCACAGCATCATAACCAGACATGGCGGCCACTAATACGTTGCGCGTCCGCCTGACAGATCAAACACTGCGCCGGTGCTGAACGAGCAATCTTCCGAGCAGAGCCAAGTGACCAGCTTGGCAACTTCATCGACGGTCCCAAGTCGGTTCAATGGCGTTCTGGCGATCATGGCGTTGATCGCGTCCGGGGAAAATTGCCTGATGAGATCGGTATCCACAGCGGCGGGAGCGACGACGTTCACGCGAACCGCCGTGTTGGCAAGTTCCTTCCCCAGCGCTTTCGTGAACGCCACCACGCCCGCGCTGGCCGATGAATAAGCAGAAAGGTTTGTGAGCCCTCCTTCGCTGCGACCGAAGCCATGTTGACGATTCGCCCCCATCCCGATTGCTTCATGAGTGGGACGACGCGCCGGCAAACCTCGAACACGCTTGTCAGGTTCACATCCAAGACGCGCTGCCAGTCGGCCGAACGCAGCTGCTCGACAGAAACGGGCGGGCCGAGCAAGCCGGCATTGTTCACGAGAATATCGATGCGGCGAACCTCGGAAATTGCGTCATCGATTTGTTTGCCGTCTACAACGTCGACCTGCTGAAATTTCACTCCATCGTGTGGCGCCGGACTGACATCCCAGTTCCAGACTTGGACGCCCGATTGCTTAAGCTGTTGACAGATCGCGCGGCCGATCCCTTTGGAGCCTCCAGTTACGACTGCAACCTTGCCAGAAAAGTCATACGAGACAGGCATTGCTTTGCTCACGTTGGCCATCGGCGCGTTCCGAGAAGAATTCCGTGTTGCAGCCCAGGCACATTCACGTCATAGATCCTGAGATCTGACCAATCGAAGGCTGCTTCGACCGCCTTGAGTGCCTTCGGCTCGTTCACTTCGTGAACTTCGGTCACGTAGAGAACAGGTTGCGCTCCATAGACCTGTTCGAAATCGTGAATGATCTCGAGAATAGGCGGCTTCGTGCGGTCAAGATGCAGGCCCGTATCGGGACGTAAGGCGTCACCCCAAGGGGGACCGAGGAAAACTACAATCAGACGGTCGGCAGGATGCTTATGCGAGGCGACCAAATCCTTGTAGCTACCGCGGACGAGCTCAATCGGCGCGTTGAGGTGAGCGATATTCCGGCTCGTCAAATCAAGAACAGCGGGTTCGACCTCGAAACCAATCCCTCTTGCAGCGGGCAGATGGCGCACGATCGCGTAAAGACCGTTGCAGGAGCCCGCGAACGGATCGACGACGCCAATGGCGCGGTTACCGGCTGCCGGTGTCACAACGTCGGCGATGTCATCGCCGATCTTGTTTCCGAGAGGGTCTTTGACAGCTTCGAGGCATGTGCGGGCAAGGATGCGCACACCGCGCTCGTACCAGTCCTTTGGAGCCATCCCGTAGAGGTGAACGTGATCAGGATCGTTGAAGCAGTCGCGCCCGTATTTTTCGACCTCCCACAGCTCAACTAGTTGATTTCGCTTTTCCGGACTAAGCAAGAAGTCGCGGTCGTACTTCCGATCCACATTTTGTGCTGTCAAAACGCGCGCCTCCACCGATAGCTCGGGTCCGGAAACTATCATCCGGGCGTGTGCCGGACTAGCGGCCGGTTGCACCGGCAGACGTCGGCTGCGGGTCAACAGCGACGGATTGGTCCCATTTGTAACAGTTCCGCACATCCCCCCAATAGCCGACATGCAAGCGGACATGCGCCGGCATCGCCTTCGGACCAAAAGCGGCTGTGAGCAATCGCGGCAAACCGCACTACTATTCGATCACCTCGTCGGTGGGATCAAACATGATTGTATCAACACCGCGATCCCGCGACGCACGGGTGACCACGGTCAAACACCGCGCCCGCGCTTAGTCAGTAAAGAGCCATGCCTTCTTGCTAATCAACGGCCACGCGGCCGGCTAATCGAGAACTTCCGGCGGCAGCCCCGCCCAGTTCTGCTTCGGCCCGTCCGGATGCGCAAGCACGCGCTCGGCGGCGCTAAGCCAGGTGCACGATGGCGTCGAACAGCTGGTTGTAGGGGATCGCGACCGCGTTGTCGCTGACCAGCCGCACCTGCGAGAACGGGCTGCCTTCCTTGGTCAGGTCCGCAAAGAAGGAGGTGCCCCCCGAGACGTCCTCGATGATCGCTAACAGGTCGATCTCGGTCTGGTCGGTGCCGGAGATCAGCAGCACCTTCTCGTGCTCCGGCACGCGGCCGTCGCCGATCTCGTGCACGGTCAGCCGCGCCGCGAGCACGGTCCAGCCGGCGTCGATTAGCTGTCCACAGGTAGTCTTGGTCGCACGGCCGGCGATGTGCCGGCGGGCGGCGTGACGCAAGCCGAGCAGCATGTTGCCGCGGCTGGTGGCGCTGTTGATCGAATCGAACGGCACGTCCGGACAGACGCGCGCGCTCACCTCGAACGATTGGAACAGCGCGGTGTGGCGGATGTCCTCGCGTTGCCGGCCCGCGAATTGGATCGGCAGCACGCCGTAGCGGCGCCCCGGAAAGCGGTTGGCGGCTGTGAGCACCGGACGGTAGGGGCGCAGGTCGGCCGACAGTTGCGCGGCCAGCGCGGGCAATTGTCTCGGGTCGGCCTGCAGGAATCGGCTGATCTCGTCGCGCGTGCGCTGATCGTTGTTGAACAGTTCGGAAGCATGGAAGTGGGTGATGACCGGAGGACGCGGCGCCACCTGGCGGACGAGGGCGGCCAGAAGCCCGGCTTTCGCCGGATCGTTGTTGCGGTGGATCTCGCCGAACACGATCAGGTTCGCCGCATGCGTGCCGAGCGTCGTGACGACGTCGCGCTTTGCCTCGCGCGCCAGATAGGCTTTGAGGTCGCGCTCGATCTCGGCGCGGGTGGGAGCGGGCGGCGGGGGTGGCGGGGGTGGCGGGGGTGGCGGGGGTGGAGGAACCGGCGGCGGGACCGGCGGCTCCTCGCCGGGGATCATTAGCACGTCGCCGGGGAAGATCAGGTCCGGGTTCGGGCGCTTGGCGCGGAACGCGGCGTTGTCCGGATGACGGTAGATGTCGCGCCAGTCCGCAAACCCGTGCCGCGCGGCGATGCGCGTCAGCGTGTCTCCGCTCTTGACGGTATAGGGAAACGACATCGTCCCCTCTCCTGGCGGGAGGCAGCGCACCGTGAGCTTATCGCCATTCTCACTTTGGTGGAAATCGCCTGATGCCGCTCTCTCCGCGACGCGTAAGCACAAGTTGCTCTCGTGTTTTCTGATTAACGCCGCTTTCGGACCAATACGCGCGCGCGAGAAACTAGGACTCGCATCGTTGGGGGGCGCACGCTCGGCGCTGGCACGGCTACGGCGTAGTGGGTCAGGTGTCGGGCGAAGTGTCAACCGGGTGACTGACGCACCGATGACACATGGCAACATGCGCCAGAACGGCGTGTCACGGCCGCCGCGCACCAGCCGCTCGATCTTGGAATCGCCCGCCCCCGACCGCCCAGCACCTCGATAAGTCGACGCCCTCGGGCCGCGATGTTTTCAGATGCTTGGGGTATTCGCCGAATTCGAAGCCGCGATAATCAGGGCGCGCGTCCACGCGGGGCTCGCCCGCGCCAAGGCGCAGGGCGTCAAGCTCGGTAGGCCAAAGGTGAAGCCTGCAGTCGAGCAGCTCATCCGCGAGCTACGCGCCAAAGGCATGGGGATGATCCGGATCGGCAAGCAACTGTGCAGCGCGTCGTTGCTGCGGCAAAAACGGGTGGCCGGGCCTAAAACTTTCTTCGGTGACGGCGGGTTACGGTTCGGCGCCCAATTTCATTCCCGCCCCTACTCCAATCCTGACGTTGGCGATTGTCCTTGTGCGGCAATGGATTGCTGAGTCGCGCAACAGGACGCGCCTTAGAAGTATCGGTTCTTGGGACGACTTGCTGCTCCGAGTTGCTGCCGCACTTCGAAGGCACGCCCGGCAAGTCTTGTGGTCAATCGTGGCGCCGGCGAACTTCCACGCCCGGTGACGGTGGCGGAAAATTGGCGCGCCCGATGAAATTTCGAAGGCCTCGCCGCGCTCGCCCATTTCGATACGAAGCCGCAATGGGCCGGAACTGATGGTCCCACGCCACAAAGACCCGGATCCTGAGGCCCGGGCGGGGCCACTCAACTAAGAGGCCAACGAGCCCTCCGCTGGGTCGCTCCCAGCGGGGGGCGTTGGTCATGTTACCCAGGAGAACGCCTTGAAACGCCTTCTCAGGCCGCGGCCGCCTTCTTGGCTGGACGCTGCTTACGGGCGCTCACCTTGTTCGGTCTGGCGCCCTTCTTTCGGCCAGGCCTGCCACGCACGATCGCAAATTCCTCGATGCTCCGCCCCTC
>DASRHX010000637.1:0-4366 GCA_035650295.1 Bryobacteraceae bacterium
TGCTCTATCGGATATTTAGCAATGACATGGAATATGAGCTTGAGCATCCACAAAAAGGCTACTTCAGACTTAGAGAGAAGTTGACTGGGTCGACCGTGAGGCTCCAAACAAACGATTTGATGCTTCGCGAGACGTTTTGGAATTGTTACCACAAATAGAACTCCGACTCCAAACCCTCTGGCGGTCGAGGTTGTAGCAAGGCCGAAGTGAGCCATCCGACCTCACGCGCGGCTTCCGTCACTATGGGCCGAATACTTGACCGCATTCACTGACTGCAACGATCTCATCTCGTCGAATACTCTCGAACAGCGGCAATATCATCGATCTCTAGCTCGGGATAGTCGTCGAGAATCTGCTGCTCGGACATGCCCGCCGCGAGCCAGCCGAGCACGTCCGAAACCGTGATTCGGAGTCCGCGAATGCAAGGCTGGCCTGAGCGTTTGCCTGGCTCGATCGTGATGCGGTCAGTAAGCATATCGTTGCAGTCCCTCCCTTGCCTCTCCATCGTAGCCTTGGCTAAGCCCCCGCGCACCATCCGCTATACTGGCCTTCTTCCATGCCGTCACGCAGCCCGATGACGGCGCCCATGCTCTGGCTGGCCCTGCTTGCCCTGGGGCAGGCGGCGCTGTTCGAATTCACTTACGCCGGCAACACGATCCACTATCAGCACCTGGTGATCGATCAATGGAGCGCGCATCTGCCGGCCATCGGGATGCTCGTTGTACAAGCAATCGCCGTCATCGTGGGACTGGCGCGTGCGGGTGTTCCGCTGGCGCCTGCGCGTCTGCTCGCGCTTTTGATCGTAATTGTGGCCCTATCAGCCGCTCCCTCGCGCGACCTCGGTTTCTACGCGACGGAACTCGCCGTCGCGGGCGCTATCGCCTGTGTGCAGTTGGGCAATCTATGGCTCGCTTCGGCTTCCCTGCCCTGGAACTGGACCCTGCGCATCCCCGCCTGGGCGCTTGCTTCAGCCGTCGCAATCGCCGCCGCCGTGCTGAACCTCACCATCTATGAGAACCATCCGCACATTGCCGACGAACTGGCCTTCCTGCTGCAAGGCCGCATGTATGCGCATGGCCTGATCGCCATCGCCCCGCCACCCGTTCCCGCTGCCTTTGAAATCGACCTCTTCGTACGCAACGCGAGCGACTGGTTCTCCTGCACGCTACCCGGATACCCATTGCTGCTGGCGCTCGGCCATCTTGTGGGCGCGCCATGGCTGGTCAACGCGCTCCTCGCCGGGCTGAACGTCCTCCTTGGACACCGGCTTTTTCTGCGGGTCCTCTCGCCCTCCGCCGCCTCGCTCGCCACGCTGCTGCTGGCCGCCTCGCCCTGGAACCTATTCCTCGCGATGAGCTACATGAGCCACACCGCGGGCCTTACGTTTCTTCTCCTCATGCTTCTCCCGCTGACCGCCTTCTTCGCCCACGGCGGCCTCCACCGCCTCTTGCTCTCCGGCCTCGCCCTCGGAGCGCTGTTTGCCACGCGTATGCTCGACGCCACGGCCATCGCCGCCGCGGCCGGCCTCTACCTGCTCATCCGCACGCGCCGTTTCGCGCCCGCCGCCGCGTTCACCGCCGGCTTCCTTGCGCCCGCTTCGGTCATGCTCGCCTACAACACACGGCTCACCGGCGGTCCTTTCTACACCACGCTCAACTATTACTTCGACACCGTCTATCGCCGGGGCGTGAACCGCCTCGGCTTCGGTCCCGATGTCGGCCTCGCCTGGGCATTCGACCCCTATCCGGGACACAGCCTGGCCGACGCCGCCGTGAACACGGCGCTGAATCTGTTCCAACTGAATACCGAACTATATGGCTGGGCGGGAGGTTCGCTGGCGCTTCTGGTGGGCTGTTTATTGACGCGCCGCTGGGAGCGCGCGGACTCCGCACTACTTGCCCTTGCCGGCTTCCTGCCCGCCGTCTATTCCCTTTATTGGTTCAGCGGCGGCCCCGACTTTGGTGCTCGCTACTGGCACCTCATCCTGATTCCTCTCATCATCTGGACCGCACGCGTGCTCGACCAGCAGGCGATGACCGCCACCGCCACGGTGGCCATGCTGGTTGCCACCGCGCTCTTCATCCCCTGGCGCGCCTCCGACAAATATCGAGGCTATCTCCAAATGGGCCCGGAACTGCGCGACGTGCGCTTCGATGCCCAAGGCCCCGCGATTGTGTTCGTCCGCGGACGCCGCCACCCCGACTACGCCTCTGCCTCCTACTACAACCGGCTCGACTTTCAGGGACCTATCGTTTTCGCCTGGGACCGCGACCCGGCCACGCGCGCCGCCGTGCTCGCCGCCTACCCCGGCCGGCAAGTATTTACTGCCGAAGGTCCGACGATCACTGGAGGTGGTTATCGTATCCTGTCGTCTCAGGCGGGTAACCAATAAAGAAATGCCGGGGAACAGCCGATCTCCTGATGAGAAATCGATGGCTTCACACGGAATCGCCGCCGCGGAGCGTGGAATGAGCGCCTCGGCGGGCAACTGGTACGACTACATCTCGCTGTTGCGTCCGCGCGATTGGATCAAGAATCTCTTCGTTCTGGCTCCGCTATTGTTTTCGGGTAAATTCCGCGATCCCGAGGCGATCAAAGCCGCTGTGCTGGCGGCGCTGGTGTTTTCGGTCGTATCGGGGGCGACCTACGTTTGGAACGACCTCTGCGATCGTGGCGACGACGCCATGCACCCGGTGAAGCGGCATACGAGAGCGATCGCGGCGGGACGCATTTCAGTGGGAGCGGGGCGCGTCTACCTCGTGTTCATGCTGCTCGTTTCGGCCGGCATGATGTATCTCATGCCAGCAGTAGTGCCTGCCGTGCTCGCCTATCTCATCCTCCAGACCGCCTACGGCCTGCTGTTACGTCAGGTGCCGGTGCTGGACCTGTTCGCCATCGCAACAGGCTTCGTATTCCGAGTCGTTGCTGGCAGCGCGGCGATCGACGTGAAGACCTCTTCGTGGATGTTCATCGCCACGGTTTCGCTGGCGCTGTATCTGGCGGCGTCGAAGCGGCTGGCGGAGATGCGTTCCTCGGGTGCCGGCGCGCGGATCACGCTTGAGCGCTATGACGAGCCCACGCTCGAGTTTTTCACTCAAACCAGCGCGCTGGCGATGGCGATCTTCTATGTTCTGTTCACGGTGCTCGAGCGGCCAGCGCTACTGCACACCTCGTTTTTCGTCTTTCTCGGCGTGTTCCGCTACCGCTACGTGACGCAGAAAAACGCCACTCTTGAAACGCCGTCGGAAATCCTCTGGAACGACAAGCTGCTGTTGGGAATCATGCTGCTCTGGGTGATCGATTGCGCGGTGGTGCTCTATCTGTTCCCCCCGCCTCCGCTTATCTAACAAACAGCATGCCCGCCGCTATACTAGCGGGATGCGCCCAGTCCTAGTGTTGCTGGCGGCGATGTGCGCCGCGCACGGGCAATCCAAATTCGAATTCTGGCCTGGCTCCTCGTACGACCCTGCCATCCCCACCATCGAAAAAGTCCTCGGCTACAAACCAGGCGAGCGAATCTCGTCGCACGCAAACCTGATGCGGTATTTCGACGCGCTCGCAGCCGCCGCGCCCAACCGCATGAAGGTGTTCGAATACGCCAAAAGCTGGGAAGGCCGCAAGCTCGTCTACGCCGCCATTGGCTCGGAAGCCAGCATTCGCCGTCTTCCCGAGATCCAGGCGGCGATGAAGAAGCTGTCCGATCCGCGCACAACCAATGAGGCCGAGGCTCGCCGCCTCATGCAGTCGCTGCCCGCCGTCGTGTGGCTCGGCTACGGCGTTCATGGCAACGAGATTTCCTCCCCCGATGCCGCGTTGCTCACGGCCTACCACTTGATCGCCGGGCGCAAAGACGCCACAGCGGACGCGATTCTCGCAAACACTGTGGTGCTCATCGACCCGACACAGAACCCCGACGGGCGCGACCGTTTCGTCCACCACTTCGAGCAAAGCGAGGGTCTGGAACCGCAATCCTTACCCGTCGCGCTCGAACACGTTGAGCCATGGCTGAATGGCCGGACCAACCATTACCACTTCGATCTGAATCGCGACTGGCTCTCCATCACGCAGCCGGAAACCCGTGGCCGCATTCGCACGCTCCTGGAATGGTTTCCGTTGGTCTTCGTCGACCTCCACGAAATGGGCGCGGATAGCACTTACTACTTCGCGCCCGAGGCCGTGCCCTATAATCCGCATCTCACCAAGGACCAGAAATCCTCGCTCGAGTGGTTCGGCAAGAACAACGCAAAATGGTTCGACCAGTTCGGTTTCAGCTACTTCACCCGCGAGGTCTACGACGCTTTCTATCCTGGCTATGGCGCCAGTTGGCCCGCCTACTATGGCGGCATCGCCATGACGTACGAACAAG
>DASRHX010000638.1:0-3700 GCA_035650295.1 Bryobacteraceae bacterium
AGCCCCGCCTGACCGCCGGGAGCCTGACGTTCGACCATGACGGTGCGTAAGCCCTCACTTGCCCCGTAAACGGCGGCGGCCAGCCCCGCCGGCCCGCCGCCAATGATCACAAGATCGTACGACGTCTGTCCCGGACGCGCTTTCAGTCCGATCTTTTCGGCGATCTCCGCGTTCGATGGCCGCACCAGTCGAGAGCCGTCAGGGAAGAGGACGATGGGCAGGCGCGAAGCGTCCACACCGGCGCCGGCCAGCAGCCGCCGCGCCTTCTCGTCTCGTTCGATGTCGAGCCACTCGAAGGGCACGCAGTTGCGAACGAGGAAATCACGTGTCTGGTGTGACTCAGGTGAGAAACGGTACCCGACAATGCGCACGGATTCGAGAGGTGGAAGGGGACAGGCCTCCCAATCAGCCAGGAGGTCTTTGAGCGCAGGGTAGAGGTTCTGCTCGGGCGGCTGACACGGCTTCATTAGATAGTGATCGATCCCGACCGTTTTGATGGCGCTGATCGCCGCTTCGTTTTCCGTATATGTCGTAAGCAAGACGCGCTTGGCATCGGGGAAGAGCGTGACCGCCTGATCGAGGAATTCGATCCCGTTCATCTGAGGCATCCGCCAGTCGGCTAAAAGAAGCGCCACAGGCTCGCTGTTATTCTTCAACTGCCGCAGCTTCTTGAGCGCCTCCCGCCCGGAAGTCGCGCCGAGGACGCCATATCTCTCCCCGTACTCACGTTCGAGGTCGCGCTCCAGCAAGCGCAACTCCTCCTCGTCATCGTCAACGACAAAAAGTATTGGTTTGGGCATACATGCCTTAAGGCAGCAACCGCTATGCCATCGCTTTCACGTTCGCCCTAAAACCGAGAGCGCCTCTGCGACAACGCGTTCCGGGGTGAAGCCGAACTGTTTAAGCAAATCTTTGATCGGCGCCGACGCGCCGAACTCGCGCCTTGCGATGATGCGCCCGTCTAAACCAACATAATCGCGCCATCCCAAACTCGTGCCCGCTTCGACCGCCACGCGCGCCCGCGCCTGAGGCGGCAGCACGGCATCGCGGTATTCTTTCGGCTGTCGCTCGAATAGTTCCCAACTCGGCATATTTACCACGCGCGGTCGCACGCCTTCGGCTTTCAATTGCTCGTAGGCCGCCACGCACAACTGAACCTCGGAGCCGGAGCCGATCAAAATCACCTCCGGCGGCCCGTCCGAGTCGGCCATGATGTACGCGCCGCGCTGCAACCCTTCCGCCGGCGCGTATTTCGTGCGATCGAACGTCGGGAGCGGCTGGCGGCTAAGGACGAGCGCCACCGGATGATCGGGGCAGCGCATGATTAAGCGCCAGGCTTCGGCCACTTCGTTGGCGTCTGCCGGACGAATCACGAACAGTTGCGGAATCGCTCGCAAAGACATCACGTGCTCGACCGGTTGGTGGGTCGGACCGTCTTCGCCTACGCCTATTGAATCATGCGTAAAGAGGTGGAGGACCGGCAGGTCCATTAACGCCGACAGCCGGATTGCGGCCCGCATGTAGTCGGAAAAGATCAGAAAGGTGGATCCGAACACGCGCAATTTCGTAAGCGCCATGCCGTTCAAGATCGCGCCCATCGCGTGCTCCCGGACGCCGAAATGAAGGTTGCGCCCGCCGTATGAACCTGGTTCAAAATCACCTCCGTCAGCGATCCGCGTTTTCGTCGACGGCGCGAGATCAGCTGAACCGCCGACTAGCCAGGGCACATGCGGAGCGATGGCATTGAGCGCCTTCCCGCTAGCGTCGCGACTGGCGATACCTTTCTCGTCGGGCGGGAAGGTAGGAATATCCCTGTCCCATCCATCGGGCAATTCGCCTCGCTGCATTCGCTCCCACTCCTCGGCCAGGTCACGATAATTCTCCTTATAAGCTGCGAAGCGTTCGTCCCACTCCTGCTCCGCCTGGCGCCCGTGCTCGACTGCGCGCTTCATGTGCTGAGCCACTTCTTCAGGCACGAAGAACTTCGCGTCCGGCGGCCAGCCGTAGCGCTGTTTGGTAAGTCTTATTTCTTCTTCGCCTAACGGCTCGCCGTGGGCCGCCGAGGTGTCCTGCTTGTTGGGCGCGCCCCAGGCGATATGGCTGTCAACGATAATGAGCGAAGGGCGCGTGGTCTCCCTCTGCGCTATCCGGATGGCGTGATCGAGAAGGTCGAGGTCGTTGGCGTCGCCGACGCGCTGAACGTTCCAATTGTAAGACATGAAACGCGCCGCGACGTCGTCGCTGAACGCGAGCGCCGTGTTGCCTTCGATGGTGATGCGATTGTTGTCGTAGATCCAGATCAGCTTGTTCAACTCAAGATGGCCGGCCAGCGAGGCCGCTTCCTGCGAGACGCCTTCCATCAAATCGCCGTCGCTGCAAATGGCATAGACCCTGTAGTCGACGATCTCGTGGCCGGGGCGATTGAAGTGAGCGGCCAGCCACGCCTCAGCCATGGACATGCCGACGGAGTTTGCGACGCCCTGGCCCAGCGGGCCGGTGGTCGTTTCCACTCCTGCCGTCAGCCCATATTCGGGGTGGCCGGGCGTCTTCGAGTTCCACTGGCGGAATCGCTTCAGCTCCTCGATTTGCAGATCGTACCCGGTCAAGTGAAGTAGCGCGTATAGCAGCATCGAGGCGTGGCCTGCGGACAGCACGAACCGGTCGCGGTTGGGCCATTGCGGGTCGCGCGGGTTATGCCGCAGATGGCGATCCCATAAAACGTAGGCGACAGGGGCCAGCGCCATCGGCGTGCCGGGGTGGCCGGAGTTAGCTTGCTGAACCGCGTCCATCGCCAGGGTGCGGATTGTGTTCACGCTTAACTGATCGAGCTTTTCTTGATCGCTCGCCGCTTCGCAAGCCTTTCTTACCGTTTGACTCATAAAACTGACTTCCTCCTTTACCTGTCCCTCAGACTCACTTTTCACACCCGCTGAGACTGCCTCTGATTGGCCGCCACCTGTGACCGTTTCGAGCAACCAGTTCGTCGGCTTCCGCGGGCCCTTCGCTACCGGCCGCGTAGCTCGGGAATTCCGGAGGCTCCTGCTTCGCCCAGGCCTCCAGGATGGGAGTGATCAAGCGCCATTGATTTTCGACCTCATCGCGCCGGATGAAGAGCGTCGCGTCGCCTTGCATCACGTCCAGCAAGAGCGTCTCGTAAGCGGAAGGCAAGCGCGCGCCGAACGCCGTCCGGTAACAGAAATCCATATGCACGGTGGCCGTCGTCATCTCCGCGCCGGGTCGCTTCGCCCCGAAGGTGACGATGATCCCTTCGTCGGGCTGGATGCGTATGACAATCACGTTCGGCTCGATCCGGTCTTCAGGCGCGCGCGCGAACAGCGCCTGCGGCGTGCGCTTGAAATGCACGACGATCTCCGTCACGTCGCGCGCCAGCCGTTTGCCCGTGCGCAAGTAAAAAGGCACGCCCGACCACCGCCAATTCTCGACGCGAAACTCGACCGCCGCGTAGGTCTCGGTCATGGAATCCTTCGCCACGCCATTTTCATCCCTGTAGGCCGGAACCCACTGGCCGTCAATTTCGCCCGCGCCGTACTGACCGCGCACTGCGCGCACGAACGCCTCCTCCGGCGTCATCGGGTGAATCGAGCGCAAAACCCGCATCTTCTCGTCGCGCACCGCGTCGCCGTCGAATTCGACCGGCGGCCCCATCGCGGTGAGTGTCAGGAGTTGCAAGAGATGATTG
>DASRHX010000639.1:0-2641 GCA_035650295.1 Bryobacteraceae bacterium
CGGCGCGTTCCTGCTCAATCGCGACGATCCATCGCAAGTGATCGGGCGGCTACGCGAGCCCCTCCTTAAACCAAATCCGAGCGAGCGGGAAGGTTACGTGCCCAATGTCGTCTATACATGCGGCGCGCTTGTCCACAAAAGCTTGCTGATCGTGCCCTACGGCCTGGCCGATCACGCAACGGGTTTCGCCACGGTCCCACTTGCCGATGTGCTGGCCGCAATGAATTAGTGCAACCCAATGAAGATTTCTGTGACGCACTCCACGCACTATCGTTACGATTCGCCCGTACTGCTGGAGCCTCATATATTCCGCCTCCGGCCTCGCAACAACGGCGCGCAGCGCCTGTTGGCATTCGACCTTGCGATCACGCCGATGCCGGCCGGGACCACCGAGTGTCTGGATCAGGACGGCACGCTCGCCTTGAACGCGTGGTTCTCCGTGCCCACATCAGACATGAGCGTCAGGAGCCAGTTCACGGTGGAGATGCTCCGTCAGAACCCGTTCGACTACATCCTTCCAAATGCATCGTTGCAGCTTCCGCTGTGGTATCCCGACCCCTTGTGCGTGGCATTGGCTCCCTATCGCCAGGACGCTCACCTCTCTGAATGCGTGAAGCAGTACGCGAGACAGGTGGCCATCAGTGTGCAGTCGAACACACTCTCCTTTGTCACGGCCTTGAGCCGGCAGATCTTTCAAAGCTTCCGGCAGGTAATCCGTCCATTCGGTTCACCTTGGCCTTCGCACGAGACGTTGAGTAAGCAGGAGGGATCCTGCCGCGATTTGGCGGTCTTGTTTTGCGATGTCTGCCGCGTGATGGGCCTCGCCGCCCGATTCGTCAGCGGATACGAATGCGCGTCGGCTGGCGCCCAGGAGGGTTACATGCACGCCTGGGCTGAAGTCTATTTGCCGGGCATCGGCTGGCGCGGCTACGACCCTGCACGCGGTGTGGCGGTTTCCGGCGCACACGTTGCTGTTGCCGCCGGATTCGATCACGATCTAGCATCGCCAGTCGCCGGCTGGTACTCGGGTGGGGCCAGGTCGCAGATGGAAGCTTCGCTTGTTCTGCAGATCGACAATGTCACCTAAAAAGGTGGCCATCCTCTCGCCTGTCGCATGGCGAACGCCGCCGACGCGCTACGGAGCGTGGGAGACCGTGGCGAGCAATGTCACCGAAGGGCTTGTTTCCCGCGGTTGGGACGTCACTCTGTTTGCGACCGCGGATTCGGTGACGCGCGCCCGCTTGCATGCCGTGGTGGAGCGTGGGTATGAAGAGGACGTTACTGTCGATGCGAAAGTAGCCGAGTACCTACACATCTCTGAAGCGTTTGAACACGCCGCCGAGTTCGATCTCATCCACAGCCACTACGACTTCATGGCGCTTTCCTATTCGCGGCTTGTGAAGACGCCGGTTCTCACCACCATCCACGGCTTTTCCTCGCCCCAGATCAAGCCTGCCTACGAGAAGTACCCCGACGCCTACTTTGTCTCGATCAGCAACTCTGATCGTGCGCCCGGACTGAACTATCTGGCTACGGTCTACAACGGCATTGACCTCTCTCTATATCCGCTCCAGGAACGCGGCGGCAACAACTTGGTTTTTCTTGGTCGGATTCATCCGGACAAAGGCGTCCATCTGGCGATCAAAGTTGCTCGGCAGAGCGGATTGCCGTTGCTCATTGCGGGCATCATTCAGGATGAAGCATACTTCCGGAAGCAGGTGGAGCCTCATCTCGATACGACTATCCGCTACATCGGGCCGGTGGACGTACCGGGGAAGAACGCGTTGTTCGCGGACGCCCGCGCCGTGCTGCACTTGAACACGATCCCGGAGCGCTTCGGGCTTGTCCTCGTCGAAGCCAATGCCGCGGGTGTCCCGGTCATCGCCATGGACCTCGGCTCTTGCCGCGAGGTGATCGACGACGGTCGAACGGGCTTTCTGGTGCACGACGTCGATGATGCCAGGCGGGCGCTACAACGCATTCCAGAGATCAATCGGCATGCCTGCCGTCAACGGGTCGAACAACTGTTCTCTATCAATACGATGGTGGAATCCTACGAACGTGTCTACCAACAGATCTTCGATCGGGAAGCGGTGAGACGGTCATGAAACAGGATATCGTCCGGCGGTACAGCGGCAACCCGATTCTTACCAAGAACGCAATCCCTTACCCGGTGGAGACCGTTCACAACGCGGCCGTGGTAAAGCACGCGGACGAATACATCATGCTGTTCCGTTCTCACCTACGCACGGGGCGGTCCATCATCGGCTTGGCGCGTAGCCGCGACGGATTCGAGTTCACCGCCGATCCGCAACCGTTTCTCACTCCCGCGCTAGACGGCCCGTTTGCGGCCTATGAGGAGTTCGGTGTCGAGGACCCCCGTGTAACGTTCATCGACGGCGAGTATGTCATCACCTACAGCGCCTATTCGCGAAGTGGAGTGCGCATCGCATTGGCAAGAACGGCCGACTTTGTTCGTATCGAACGAGTCTCGCTGATTACGGAGGCGGACTACCGCAACGTGGTGATTTTTCCCGAAAAGTTTGACGGCCTCTATGCACGGCTGGACCGACCTCATTCGGAGATCGCGCCTTGGTCGATCTGGATTTCCTATTCTCCGGATCTCCGTTTTTGGGGTGAA
>DASRHX010000640.1:0-5526 GCA_035650295.1 Bryobacteraceae bacterium
CACCGTGCCGCTAACGACGAGGTAAATATACTTCGCCTCCTCGCCCACTGCGTGTAGCCGCGTCTTCTTGGGAAAGTCCTGCGCCGGATAACGTGCTTGAAACTCACGCAGGGACTTGGGTATTTCCAGTTGGGGGGCGGCCATCATCTAAGCCAGTTCTTCGCTGTCCTCGCTCAACGGTGGCGCCAGGCAAAAACCCGCTAATCAGCCATCTCACCAAGTGGAGAGCGGTTAGGTTACTGGCAATTCTAGATTACAGCCGGGTATTGCGCAACGATTTTGAAAAAATGTCGGCAATTTCGAAGGGATCGCGCATCGAATCGTTTCCGAGTCTCGCCCGCATCTGTTCCAATGTGCGCTGCATCATGGCTAGGGCGCCGTCAATTTCCTTATTGTTGGTCCGCAGAATGTCGTCCCAAATCTCAAACGAGCTCATCGCAAGCCGAGTCATGTCCATTAGACCGGGACCAGCGCCTGTCCTGGCCGCCGCGCCTAACGATTCGCTCAGCGCTACAGCGAGCGAAGTCGACAAGAGTTGGGGTAAGTGCGAAGTATGCGCGACCAGGTGGTCATGCGCGGCAGGCGAAATGGGAACGACGTTTGCTCCGATTCGCTTGAGCCAGGAGACAAAGGAGGAAGCGGCCGGAGTATCTAGCTCGGCAACCTCGCGTGGGGTAAGAAAGTAGGTCCGGCCGCGAAACAACGCGGCTTCCGCCGATCCCACCCCCCTCGTTTCCTTACCTGCCATGGGATGCCCGCCGAGGAATTGCGCTCCGCGCACAAAGTTTCGCGCCTTCTCGGTAATGGTGACTTTAGTACTGCCTGCGTCAGTAACTAACGTGCCGGGCCGCGCACGGCTCAACTCGGGAATTACTTGCAGAATTTTGGAAATGGGTTGGGCAAGATACAGTACGGAAGCAAATTGTACAGCTTCGTCCAGATTAACTCCCCGATCGATGGCTCCTCGCTCCACTGCCTCCGCAATGGCGCCTTCCGAACTCACACCCAATATGGGCCCTGTGTAGCCTGCCTCCCTGAGCGCGAGCCCGAAACTTCCGCCAATGAGTCCGACTCCGACAATCGCAACGCTGTCCATGACGTGCGGCGGCTACATCTTCCTGCCCACGGCGGGGGCGATCATCCGCAGTTGCCGGGATAGGTCCATCAGTTGTTCGGGCCGCAGAGACTGCGCGCCATCGCTCAAGGCGTGATCAGGATCGGGATGCATTTCCACCAGCAGGCCATCGGCGCCCGCGGCCACGGCGGCGCGCGCCATTGGAATCACCTGTTCCCGGCGGCCCGTTCCGTGTGAAGGGTCGGCCACGATCGGCAGATGAGATAGCTTGTGCACGACGGGTATCGCCGACAGGTCCATTGTATTTCGGGTGTAGCTTTCGAAGGTGCGGATGCCGCGTTCGCACAGGATCACTTCATAGTTGCCGCCTGACAGCACATACTCGGCTGAAAGCAGCAACTCTTCAATCGTCGCGGCGATTCCCCGCTTCAGCAGGATCGGTTTGCGAATCTTGCTCAGCTCACGCAGCAGCGTGAAGTTCTGCATGTTGCGCGCGCCCACCTGGAGAATATCCGTATGGCGCGCCAAAAGTGAGATCTGCGAGGCGTCCATCACCTCGCTGATCACGAGCAGATTGTTGGCATCCGCGGCCTCGCGGATCATTTGTAGGCCCTCTTCGCCAAGACCCTGGAAGCTGTAAGGCGACGAACGAGGCTTGAACGCGCCTCCGCGAATTACCCGGCCGCCGGCCTCGGCTACGATCGAGGCACACCGTGCGATTTGGTCGCGGCTCTCAACGCTGCATGGACCTGCCATCAGCACCACTTGGTTGCCGCCAATCTCCACGTCTCGAACCTTGACCACGGTGCCCGAGGGTCTGAAATGACGGCTGGCGAGCTTATAAGGCGACATGATGCGATGGCATTCTTTGACGCCCTCCAGCACTTCGAGCTCCTTTGGGTCGACTCGTTCTTCCGGCCCGACGCCGCCCAGCACCGTATGCACCACGCCCGTCGAGCGGTGCACGGTGAACTCCATCTCGACCATGCGGTCGATGACGTTTTGCACCATTACCTCGGTGGCGCCTTCCTCCATTACGACAATCATGTCCCGGACTCCTCTTTCCCCCGCATGCGATCCCGTTGCAATGTGCGCATCTCATCCATAATCCGCTCGTAAACGCGGCTCAACGCTTCATTGGAAAGCGGTCCGCCGTTGTTCCGTGCGATGTTGGCCATCACTTCCTGTTCGCGCCTAGGTTCATACACCCGCATCGTCAGCCGCTGTTTGGCCTCACCGATTACTTCCACGACGTGTGCCCGCTCGTTCAACAGCCGCGTAATAGTCACATCGATTGCGTCGATCCGCAGGCGTGCACTCTCCAGAGTTTCCAATGCCAGATCCGGCGAAGAGAGATCCGCCCATTCGGGCAGCTCGATTCCTTTGTGGTCCATCAGCTCTCCATTGCGGCCTTTAGTTGGCGCGCAAACTCTTCGAGTTTCGCTTCCAAATCTGGGCTGCCACCATGCGTCTCCACGAGCCGCACGAAGGCGCTGCCGACGACAACACCTTCCACCAACCGCGCCGTTTCAGCCGCTTGTTCCGGCTTCGAGATGCCGAAGCCGACCGCCAGCGGAAGATTAGTATGCGCGCGAATCGCCGTCACCAGAGGACCGACCGAGGCCGACAACTTCGCCTGCTCGCCCGTCACGCCGGTTCGCGAAACCAGATACACGAAACCAGAGGAGCACTCGGCCACCGCCTTCAACCGCTCCGGCGGCGACGTAGGCGCGGCGAGAAACACCGTGTCCAGTCCGTTGGCCCGCATCGGCTGGATGAACTCCGTGGCTTCCTCCACGCTCAGGTCCGTCAACAGGCAACCGTCGATTCCCGCCGACTTGGCATCGGAGGCGAGTTTCGCGAAGCCGTAGCGCATCAGCGGATTTAAATAACTGAACAAGAGCAGTGGAATCTCTGAGCGCTTCCGCACCGCGCGAGTGATGTCCAACACCTTTTGCAGAGTAGTCCCCGCGCGCAAGGCTCGCTCGCTCGCTTTCATGATCACCGGGCCGTCGGCAATGGGATCGGAGAATGGCACGCCCAGTTCGACGAGATCGACGCCGCCGCGCTCGAGTGCCGCCACCAGCGCCGCCGTATGCTCGGGCGTGGGATCGCCCGCTGTGATGTAGGCGATCAGTGCGGATTGCTTTGCCGCTCGCTTCTTTGCAAATAGATCGGCAATACGGCTCACGCGGCATCTCCCTCGCTCACGTCCCGGTCCAGTTCCGGGAAGTTCTCCCGATAGATGTCGATGTCTTTATCGCCGCGTCCGGACAGGTTCACCAGAAACACTTTGCCGGGTTCGCCCGGTGCCCGGCGGATCGCTTCCGCCAAACCATGCGAGCTTTCCAGCGCCGGAATGATCCCTTCCGTACGGCACAACTGCAATGCTGCCTTCAGCGCTGCGTCGTCTTCGCAGTATCCATACTTCGCGCGGCCCTGATCGTAGAGCCACGCATGTTCCGGCCCCACCATCGCGTAATCCAATCCCGCTGAAACCGAGTGCGTCAGTAGCACCTGTCCGTCCTCGTTCTGCAATAGATAACTGCGTGCTCCTTGCAGTACGCCCGGAGCGCCGCCATTGAATCGCGCCGCGTGTTCGCCAGGCCGAATACCGCGCCCGCCGGCCTCGACCCCTACTAACTCCACCTGTTCGTCGGGGATAAAGGCATGGAATGCCCCGATCGCGTTGCTGCCTCCCCCGACGCAAGCGAACACGGTGTCGGGAAGGCGGCCCGTTCGCTCTTGCATCTGCGCGCGCGCTTCTTCTCCGATGCAGCGATGGAAGTCGCGCACCATCACGGGATAGGGGTGCGCTCCAAGAGCCGAGCCCAAGAGGTAATGCGTGCTCGCAACATTGGTGACCCAATCGCGCATCGCTTCGCTGATGGCATCCTTCAACGTGCGCGAGCCATAGGCGACGCCCACAACCTTGGCTCCCAGCAGCCGCATGCGAAACACGTTCAACTTCTGGCGGCGCATGTCTTCTTCGCCCATGTAGACGACGCACTCCATCCCAAACAGCGCGCACACGGTGGCCGTCGCCACGCCATGCTGTCCCGCGCCCGTCTCGGCGATGATGCGCTTCTTCCCCATGCGGCGGGCTAACAGAACCTGCCCCAGGCAGTTATTGATCTTGTGCGCGCCCGTGTGAAGCAGGTCTTCGCGCTTCAGGTAGATCGTCGCGCCGCCGAGCGCAGCGCTCAGCCGCTTGGCTTCGTACAACGGCGTCGGGCGCCCGGCGAAGTTATGCAACAGGTCCTTTAGCTCGGCCTGGAATGAGGGATCTTCCCGTGACGCCCGCCATGCCTTCTCGACGTCCTCCAGAGGGGCCATCAATGTCTCGGGCACATAGCGCCCGCCATAGGGGCCGAAATGTCCCTGTGCGTCTGGTTCGAGAATCGTCACACTCATGTCCTCTTCGCCGCTTCTTGCGCCGCCGCTACGAACGCGTTCACCTTGCTCTTATCTTTCCTGCCCGGACTGGCTTCCAATCGCGAACACGCGTCCACTCCCCACGGCTTCACTGCCTCAATCGCCCGTGCCACATTGCCCGCATCCAATCCGCCCGCCAGCACAATCCGCCGCGCAATCCCCCGCGCGCGGTTCCAATCGAACGTCTCACCCGTCCCGCCATGCAACGCTCCGCCGGGGGAGTCCAGCAGCCATGCCTCGGGATCCTCGGTCAAGTCTTCCACGCGGAACGACTCATCCACGTTGCGCGCTAGCCATGTGCGAACCCCCGCCGGGCCTACAGCCGCGCCATACAACTGCGCCACCTCCAACCGGCATCGCGCCATGACATCCGCCACCTCATCGGCCGCCATGTTTACAAACACGCCCACGCGCAAAACCTGGGCTGGAACTTCGCCAATCCATTCCGACAGCGCCTCGGGCCGAATGTACCGTGGGCTCTTCTCGTAAAAATTGAAGCCTAGCGCTGTCGCACCCGCGGCCACCGCATCGCGCGCGTCGGCGGCGTTTGTGATGCCGCAAATCTTTATGAGCATGTCAGGGCTCGCAGCGCCGCCACGGGATCGGCGGACTTCATCAGATGCTCGCCAACAAGAAACGCCTGGTAACCTGCGTCGAGAAGCACTCTGACGTCGGCCGGCGAGTGAATCCCGCTCTCGCTCACTCGCAACACGTTCGATGGAATACGCGCCGCCAGGGCGAGCGATGTTTCCAGTTTCACCTCGAATGAGTGCAGGTCCCGATTGTTGACGCCGAGTATCTCCGCTCCCGAATCGAGCGCCCGGTTGAGCTCCTCGCCGTCATGCACCTCAACCAGCGAATCCATTCGAAATGTCCTGGCAAGCTCGCGAAACCGCCGCATCTCCTCAATCGTCAGAATTGCGGCGATCAGGAGGATCGCATCGGCGCCGGCGGCAGCGGCTTCCACCACGTGCAGTTCGTCGATCGTGAAGTCTTTGCGCAACACCGGTACCGGC
>DASRHX010000641.1:0-6496 GCA_035650295.1 Bryobacteraceae bacterium
CGTTCAGCGCATTCAGCGCGAACTATAACGCCCTCCAGGTGGTTGTGAACCGCCGTTATGCGAGGGGATTCAGCGTACTGGGTTCTTACACATGGTCCAAGTCGCTTGGCGTCAATGTAGCGACCGGCGAAGGAAGCAACGGCCCGCGGAATCCTTATGACTATCGTTCGGACTACGGGCCATTGGGTCTGGATCGAACGCACAATTTCGTCGTATCTGCTTTGTGGGACCTTCCGGCCGGCGGTCCGGGAGCTCCCCGATGGCAGCAGTTGATAATCGGCGGATGGCAAATGAGCGGCATCGCGAGCATGGTCAGCGGATCGCCCTTGACGGTACGCTCGGGCGTCGACAATTCATTTAGCGGGATTGGCGGCGACACGGCGGATCTGGTTGGCGAATGGCGGCTACCCGAAGGGCGCAGCAGACAGGAACAGTTGAATGCATGGTTCAATGCCGCGGCATTTGTGCAGAATGCACCGGGCACGTTTGGCAACACTGGCATCAACTTCCTGCGCGGGCCCGGAAGCGCCAACATCGATTTCGCCGCCCAGAAGCAGTTCCGCATTACCGAGGGACACCGCCTGGACTTCCGCGGCTCGTTCTACAATCTCCTCAATCACGCAAATTTGGGGAATCCAAACACTACACGGAGCAATGCGACGTTCGGAAGGATCACGACCGCCAGCAACCCAAGGGTGATCGAGTTCGGTCTGCGTTACGCGTTTTAGATCGGCTACCGGCCGATGCTCGCCTGGCGGTGTAGGAACCGCCCCGCTCTTCACGCGTACAATGAAGCATGAAACATTACCTTGGAATTTTGTTGTTGGCCGCCCCGCTTGCGGCTCAAAACATTTCCCTCGGCATTAAGGGCGGGGTCCCGTTCACGGAGGCTTTCAAAACGTCCGGCGGGCCTACGTTCAACTACAAATCACTACGCAATCCCTATACGGTCGGTCCATCGCTGGAAGTGAGGCTGCCTTTGCGGCTCAGCGTCTCTATCGATGTTTTGTGGAAACGGCTGGAGTATGAGGGCACATCGGGGTCTAGCGAGCTGAACGTGAAGTCGAACCAGTTCGAATTTCCGGTGATGGTGAAATACCGCTTCAAGGAGGGCCTCTGGACACCCTACGTCGCTGCCGGCCCATCGTTCAACAAGATCACCGGCGTTACACGCACGATTACAAACCCGAGTCAATTCCTGGAACCCGATGAATTCAAGGACTCCTCCAGCGGCGGTTTCGCTTTCGGCGCCGGCCTGGAATTCAAACCAGTCGTCCGCATCACGACGGAGTTGCGCTGGACTCGCCGTGGTTCAAAAAACTTCTTTTCGGCCGCTTCCGGGCTGCTCGAAAGCAACCTCAACCAGGCTGAGTTTCTCGTTGGCCTTCACTTTTAATTACGTCGGTCCGGCCACAATCGTTGAGCAGGTGCGTAACACCGCGCCGTTTCTCGATGTGCCTCGCATTTACGACAGCGCACGGCTGATCGAGTGCCCTGGCTTCCTCGATGTGCTCGCTCGTGGCGAAGCGCTTCAACAGGCTGATCTTGGCGAAGAGGCGATGCGCGAGGATTATTTCGCTTTGTGCATGGCCGCGCACCATGCCACGGTCGCTACTTTCGTTCCCACGGATGTCGACACGAAGATCCGCGGTCTGTTGTGGCGTGAGACGCGGCACATCGCCTCGCTCGAGCGTATGTTCCGATTTGCGCAGGGCGCCACGGCGTGGTCCATCGCCGGTATATCCGCCCGCGCCACGGAGCTAGCGGGCGTAGGGCCGGTCAGCGGCCACAACGGCGAACAGTTAAGCGTGCTCGCAGCCGCGCTCGGCTCCTTCCTCCACGTGGGAGCGCACGATTTGGCCGAGGAGGCGGCCGCCGCCATCGACGCCGAACTGCGCCGCGAGGGGGTCGAATTCCGCCATGCCATTCGCGCGCGCGGCTGCGAACTTGACGCTCTTCGCATCGCCGCATCGCTGACGCACAACGCCGGCGATCTCGATCAGGGCATCAGCTTTTGGCCGACCTCGCAACAGCATCGCGAATGGAGGGAAAAGTTCGGCCGCCTCGCGCACGAAAACACGCGGGCTTATGAAGGCACATACCAGGTTGCCGCGCGAGTCTACAAAGCCGCCATGGCGTGCGAAGGCCACCGTCACTATCCTCTGCGCGCCATTCGAGCGCTGAGGCAAACGCCCGACCTGTTGCTTCCCCTGGGACCCTTTCTAGACGACTGGGGTGCGGTCATCGCAAGGCACCCTTCCCTCACGGAGGAGGATCGCGTCGAAACTCTTGGGGCGTTGCTCGTCGGCAGCCGTAAGATCCCCGGCCAGCGTGGTTATTACCGCGCCATCTGCGGCATGAAGGACACTCTCGGTGCAGGCATCGAGGCTCTTGCCAAGCACCTGCCCAAAACGGCCCGCGACGACTGGAAAAACCCCGAGACGCGCAAGCTCGTCAGCGTCCCGCGCGTCAGCTTCGAGTCGATGATGCGCAAGATGCTGGCAGCCGCTCTACAGGGCGCCTCGCGCTGAAGCATAATAGTCAGCGGCTCCTTATGTGGAAATGCGCGTTGTTGCTCGCCTGTGCATTGGCCTTGCCGGCTCAGCACGAAGACAAGAGCGAGAAGAAACCCAAGAACCCCGCCATCGGAAATCCCGAGGCGATTGCCGCGGGTCAAAAGCTCTTCATGACCTCTTGTGCCGGCTGCCACGGCCCCACGGGCGACGGCGGCCGCGGCCCCAATCTGCGCGAGCGCGGCGCCTGGCATTCGCTGGACGACGACGGCATGTTCACCATCGTGAATAAGGGCGTGCCCGGCAGCGACATGCCCGCGCTCAACCGGCCGGAGAATGAAATCTGGCAGATTGTCGCCTTTGTCCGCTCGCTCACGGCGCCGGCCATGGACAGCAACGCTCCGGGCGACGTCGAAGCGGGCAAACAGATTTTCTGGGGCAAAATGGGCTGCTCTAACTGCCACATGATCGGGGCGAAAGGCGGATTCCTCGGTCCCGACCTCTCTAACATCGGCGCAATGCGATCGCTCAATGAAATTCGCAACTCCATCCTCGATCCGAGCGAACGCGGAGTGAAAGAATATCAGCCGGTCCACATTACGTTCCGCAAGGGCGGTACTCTCGATGGTGTTTGCGTCGACCGCACGAATTACGCCATGCAAGTGATCGACCGCGCGGGCAAGGTTCATCGCATCGCGATGAACGATGTCGAAGCCATTGTCCTGCACAAGAAGTCGGCCATGCCCGGCGACTATAAAACACGGCTCAGCCGTGACGAGCTGCGCGATCTTTTGGCTTATCTCAGCCGCCAAAGCACACGCCCGCCCGACGCGAAATCAGAAAAGTGATTCGGAGATTCCCCGCATGAAACCGGTCCTCAAACAATTGTTGCTGTGTGCGCTCATGCTTCCGCTCGCACTCACCGCACAGGTACGCCCGCAGGACATTCTGCAGAGCCCCAACAGCAACTGGCTCACCTACGCCGGCGACTATCAGGCCAAGCGGCATAGCCCGCTCACGCAGATTACGCCGCAGAACGCCGGTTCGATCGTGCCCAAGTGGACGAACCACATTTCCGGAGCGAACCGCCTGGAGTCCGTTCCGCTCGTCCATGACGGCGTAATGTACATCACCAACACAAACGAAGTGATCGCTCTCGATGCGCGCTCCGGCCGCATCATCTGGCGCTATAAAGACGCGCGCAGCAAGAAGCAGAACGTGAACCGCGGCGCGGCGATTCTGGGCGATCGCATCTTCTTCGTCACCTCCGATGTCCATCTCGTCGCACTCGACCGCCGCACGGGCGCGGTCGCTTGGATGAAGCAGTATGGCCGTGTTGAAGACGGGCTGTTCGCATCGGCGGCGCCGCTCGCAGTGAAGGACAAGATTATCGTCGGCGTCGCCGGCGGCGATAGTGGCATGCGCGGCTACATCTGCGCCTTCTCGGCGGACAAAGGCGAAGAGCTCTGGCGCCTCTATACCGTTCCCGCGAAGGGCGAGCCGGGTTCGGAGACCTGGGGCGGGTACATCGAATGGGGCGGCGGCGGAACGTGGCTGTCGGGAACCTACGATCCTGAGTTGAATCTTCTCTATTGGACCACCGGCAATCCCTGGCCCGACTTCTATGGCGGCGACCGTAAGGGCGACAACCTCTACACCTGTTCGCTGCTGGCGATCGACCTCGACACCGGGAAGATGAAGTGGTACTTCCAGTTCACCCCGCACGATACGCATGATTGGGACGCGCAAAGCTGGCCCGTGCTGCTCGACACGGAAATCAACGGCCGCATGCGCAAGGTCGTAATGCACCCCAACCGCAACGGCTTCCTCTACACGCTTGACCGCGCGACGGGCGAGTTTTTGCGCGCGACGAAAATGGTGGACAAGCTTGATTGGGCCACGGGCATCGATGCCAAAGGGCGCCCGATATTGGTCCCCGACAAGGACCCGACCCCCGCGGGAACCTATGTGTGCCCCGGAGTGCGCGGCGCGGCGAACTGGATGGCGCCTACCTACAGCGCCGCAACTGGTCTGCTCTATGTCATGAACCTCGAGCAGTGCGATGTCTACACCTCGTCGGCGCAGGTGCCGGAACCGAAGAAGAACTTCGCGGGTGGAGGAGCAAGCCCCAAACACAATGAGCCCGGCCAATTTTTCATGCGCGCCTACGATCCCAAGACAGGCAAGCGCGTCTGGGAGTACCCGCTCACAGGCAAGGGCGAGAGCTGGTCGGGATCAGTCTCCACCGCGGGTGGCGTGGTCTTCTTCGGCGACGATGACGGGCAACTGGTAGCCCTGGACGCGAAAACGGGACAGCACCTCTGGCACTACCTGATGGGAGAGAACCTTACGGCCGCGCCAATCGTCTACGCCGTCGATGGCAAGCAGTACGTGGCCATCTGTTCGGCAACGGCCGTTTTCACCTTCGGCCTTTTCGAGCCGCAGAAACCAGTGGCGTTACCGGCCACGAGGACGGAGCCTTAAGGCTTCAAGTACTTCGCCAGAAATGCGTAGATCTCTTTGCGCGATTCGCGTGCGAGCGGCGTGTCGACGCGGTTGAAGGCGTGGCCCCCTGGGGCGTCCTGATAGATCTTATATTCGAACTGCTTGCCTTCGGCCTTGAGCGCCGTGATTAGCCGGCGCACCTCCAGCACGTTCACATCCTCGTCGTTAGTGTTGGTGTGAATCAGCAGTGGCGTGCGCAATTTGGCTGCATGCTCTACCGGCGAACGCTTCAAATATTCGCCGACATTCTCTTCCGCGCTCTTGCCAATGTGGTACGGGGCCGAGTAAAGCCGCCGGTAGCTCTCGCTCTTGTACCCCATCCGCGCCACCAGGTCGCTCACCGGAACGCCTGCGTAGCCGGCGGCAAAATCGCCGCCATGCTCGAAGAGGTTCATGAGCGTGATCAGTCCGCCATGGCTCCAGCCAATCAGCCCCACGCGCTGCGGATCTAGAAATGAGTAGGTGTCGAGCATCCACTGCCGCGCTCGATAGACGTCGTCCACTTCGCGGCCGCCATAGTCGATCAGCTCGTAATAGTTGCGGCCGTAGCCCGTCGAGCCGCGATAGTCGGGAGCGATGACGCAATAACCCTGCTCGATGAGCTCACGAACAATGTGCGCTGAGTTCGTGTTGAAATTCGCGTGCACGCCGCCGTGCGAATAGATGAGAAACGGTTGTTTCTTCGCCCGGTCCAGCTTCTTCGGCAGAAACGTGTACGCCGTAACGATGATGGGATTCCCGGCGCCCTGCGCGGTGGGATTCGGAATCCGTGCCGGCGGCAAACTCGTGTACTGCACGATGTCGACGTCAGCCACGCCTCCGAGCATCTGGTACCACATCAGGTTATCGGAGGCCTTGCGTAGCGCAGCGGCCGAATGGTCGAAGCCGGCCGTGGCGGAAGGGGCAGGCGCCGGTGACTGAACTTGCGCCCACGCAGCGAACGAGAGAAGCAAGACGGGGACGGCGTCAGCGATCCGCATGGTACTAGTCTAGCTTTACCCGAAATGTCATCGCTTTTCCAAAGATTCTGGTGACAATTGCCGTTCAATTCCTCTATACTTAACGCTCCAGACAACCCATGTGTACGCGGAATTTCACCCGAGCCATAGCTTTCTTTACTCTTCTTAATCTGTCGTTGAACGCTGCCGACTGGGCGCCTGTTTCGCCGGCGGACCTGTCTCTGAAGACTCCGAAGCTCGATCCCAAGGCGGATGCCGAGACGATGTTGTGGAAAGTCAATATCGCCGATGAGATCCAGGGCGAGGACGTCCAGACGTTGTTGCGCCACTATGTCCGCACCAAGATCTATACCCAACGCGGCGTGGAAAAGTACAGCGACGTGGAACTCGCTTATGGACAGGACGCTTCCATCGTGTTTCTGGAGGGCCGCACGATCAAGCGCGATGGGACGATCGTCGAGCTGAAGAAAAACGCCACACGGCAACGCGACATCGTGAAAACCAGCGGGCGCAAGTTGC
>DASRHX010000642.1:0-6779 GCA_035650295.1 Bryobacteraceae bacterium
CCACCGGCAGAAATACCATGCCCACGCCATATTCCCCCGGCTCCGGTAGCGTAAAGCGGAGCTTTGCACATTCGCGCTTGAAAAACGCATGCGGAATCTGAATTAGGATGCCGGCTCCATCGCCTGTTTCCGGATCGCAACCGCATGCGCCGCGATGCGTCAGGTTGATCAGGATCTGAATTCCCTTGGTAATGATCTCGTGTGACGATTCGTTGTTGACGTTGACAACAAAGCCGAGACCGCAGGCATCCCGTTCCAACTGTGGACGGTAAAGGCCTTGCTCGGCCGGTAACCCTGGCTTGGTGGCGGTTGGATGAATATCGCCCACTGAGAGGTGGTGGTCGTGAGAATTGGGAAGAGAATGTTGCTGACTCACGGTTAGCCTTTCCATCAGGGAAGATAGGGGCTTGAACCTAGCCCCACGGTTTAGGATAAAAGTATAGCCAGCATTGCAAAATTAGTCAAACAGTAGTCGATGCTATTGTAATATAAGATAAACAGATGTTAGGATTGGGTTGTGGACTTTCATCATTTTCGCTTATTCCGAGATCTTGCGAATGAACGATCCATCTCAAAAGGCGCTGAAAACAATGGCATTAGTCAGTCTGCCGCAAGTCAGCATCTGCAAGAGTTGGAGCGAACGATAGGCGCAATCCTCGTGGATCGCTCCACGAGGCCCCTTCAGCTAACGGAAGCTGGCCGCCTATACTGCGAGTTTTGCCAGGACGTCCTCCATCGCAAGGAGGAATTCGACGCCGCAATTGAGCGCTTGAAAGAGAAGGTCGAGGGGCAAGTTAGAGTGGCATCGATTTATTCGGTCGGGCTTTCCGAGATGTCGAGGCTTGAGCAGGAGTTCACGGACCGGTTTCCCGACGCTGAATTAGTGGTCACCTATCTGCGCCCCGAGAAGGTGTACGAGGCCATCCTTTCTGACCGCGCCGACCTCGGTTTGGTGAGCTATCCGAATCAGACTCGTGAAATCAGCGCTACACCTTGGCGTCAGGAGCGAATGGTGGTTGCCGTCGCTCCGTCGCACCCGTTGGCACAGAAGGTCTGGCTACAGCCTTCAGATTTGAATGGAGCCGATTTCGTCGGATTTGATGACGATCTTCCCATCGCCGCACATGTTAAGGAATATCTCGAAGAAGGCAACGCACGGGTAAACATTGTGATGCACTTCGACAACATTCAAATGATGAAGGAAGCCGTGGCGTTGGGCGAAGGGATCTCCATTCTTCCCGTGCGAATCCTGCGTCAGGAAGTCGAACTGGGAAGGTTGGTGGCAATCCGCCTTGACAAGCCTGCACTCTTCCGGCCCCTTGGCATCATCCACCACAGCAGAAAGCGGTTTAACCGGGCCGCGGAGAGTTTTCTTGCACTTCTGCGTGAAGAAGAGCCGGCCTAACGGCCGTTCCTCCGGACCGCAAGATCGACCTTCGACTCAACCCGTCCATTGTTCCTCCGGAGGAAGCTTTATCTGGAAGACTAAAGATATCGCGATCTCGGACGGTCGGGTTTCACAGCAGGCGGGCGAGGTTCTCGCAAACGTGAAGCCCCGCTTGAAGACTGATCAACCCCACAAATTTAGAATCCGCCCGATCACACCAATCGCATCCGAATTCGTCTTGTTACAATAGCGATATCCCATGAAAGTTCCCGTTTTTCTGCTGATGTGCGCGGCAGTTGCGTTCGCACAACCCGCCACTGCGCCAGCCGAGGACCGCAGCCCCGATCACGTCGTGGCGGAGGTAAATGGAAAAGCCATCACAGTGGCCGATCTGCGCCGGATTCTCTCCAACGCGCCCGACAACATACATCAGGTCCTGAACGAAAATCCGGCGGATTTTCTGGAACGGTACACGATGCTGAGCCAGTTGACCGCCGAGGCAATTCGAGACACTCTCGACAAGCAGTCTCCTTACAAAGAACGCTTGGAGTGGCAGCGCACAACCGTGCTCATGATGGCGCTACTGGAAGACAAGTCCAAGAACACTCCCGTACCCAAAGAGGAGATCGAAGCTGCCTACAAAGCGGATTTGATGCGTTACCGTGTGGCCGAAGTGCTGCCCATCGTGATTCCCTTCGACAAGGCCGCCGGCGTGCGCAAGACTGAAGCGGCCGCTCGAAAGTTGGCGCAGGAGGTGTGGCAGGAACTGCGTAAGGGCGCCCCCTTCATGGCCACCATGGAGAAATACTCGGATCCCAGTGCATCGGCTCTTTACAAGAAAGAGTATCCGACGATCTTGCCCAACTCGAAAATTCCCGAGCCGGTCAAGAAGGCGGTGTTCGCCACGTTGCCTGGGCAGATCACGGATCCTTTGCCATTCGGCAATGCGATCTATATTTTCCAGGTTGTCTCCCTCAACGCCGCCCCGCTCGGCGAAGTCGCCGATTTAATTGCTTCTGAAATCCGCGAAAAGCGCGTCGATGCGGAGATGAAACAGTTGAACCAGGAGGCGAAAGTAGAGATAAACCACCCCGTCTACTTCCAGCTACAGGATCCAACGGCCCCCCCGGGACGCGAAATTCCCGCCGATCTGCGGTCAGAAACCGTGGTCGCCACGGTGAACGGCCGCGGGTACACATCGGTCGAAATGACGAATGTGTTGAACGGAGCCCCACCCACCGTCCGTCAATCGGCCTCAAAGCGCCCCAGAGAATTTCTCGTGCAATTGGCCATGATGAACGAGCTTGCCGAACAAGCACGGAGACTCAAGCTGAACGAGGGGCCCCCTGCCTCGGATCGCATCCGTTGGACCGACATGCAGACCCTCATGCAGGCCAAAATCGACGAGACGATGAAGGGCATCTCCAATTCTGCGCAAGAGCAGGAGGCCTACTATAAGGACAATCAAAAGCGGTATCAAAAGGCTCGTGTGAAGTTGATCTACATTCCCTACAGTCTCGCTCCGGCTCCTCCCACCGCCGCTAACCGGCCGCGCACGGAGAAAGAAGCCAAAGCGCGCGCCGATGAGGTTCTCGCGAAACTGAAAACCGGCGCGGAATTCACGCTGCTCGTACAGGAATACAGTGAGGATACTTCGTCCAAGGGCAATAACGGCGAATTCATGCCGATCCTGGCTACGGACACGCGCATCCCGGAAGACATAAAGAAGGCGATCTTCGCGACGGCTCCCGGCGCGGTCACACCGGCACTCCAGCAGGCCAACGGATACTACATATTCAGAGTCGAAGAGAGTGGCGTCATCCCGTACGACCAGATTCGCAACCAGATCTACGAGGAGATGCGCCAGGCAAAATTCCAGAAATGGTTTGAAGATCTGCGCAATGGCATTAAGGTCAAAATCGTCGACGGCACTGCCATTCGAGCCGAGTTGGTTCGCCCCCTCTAAGTCGAAATTAATTGGCGTCACACTCCCTCCCCTGGCGGGGGCGCCGATCCGAATTTCCTACCGCGCCCCCCTGCTCGTCCGGCGGGGAGCATTTGTATCCAGCGGAGGAGAGGAGATGCATGCGGCAACTTTCCTCCGCGAGAGGCTCATTGTCATGGACGCGGAGTTGCGCGGCGATCCAAACGAATGGCGGCGCGTCTTCGTCCATGAATTGTTCCACTTCGCCTGGATACGGCTGGGTAATCCGGCTAGGGGCAGTTGGCAGACGCACCTTTGGCGGGAATTTCAGGCCCGGGCGAGAGGCGAATTGGGCTGGAGTGCGGAATGGCGGAAGAAAACGATCATTATCGAACATATACTCCGTGGAAGTCCGGCATGGAAAGAGTACGCTTGCGAATCCTTCTGCGACACCGCTGCCTGGCTCTATGCCGGCCTTGACGGACATGACGAATTCACACTTTCCCTTATTTGGCGGAAACGGCGGCGGCGCTGGTTCATCCAACAATTTGGGGATCGCGCCGTTCCCCTATAGACTAGGGATAAGGAGATACCCCTTGACGCGCGCACCATTCGCCACCGCACTGGCACTGACCATCCTGGCCGGTTGCTCCTACGCACCGCCCAGCCGCGCGGCCATTAAGCCCGCGGCCAAGCGCAATCCCGCGCCAGCCTTTACGCTGAAGGATTCGCAAGGGACGAGTTTCAACCTCGCCGACTACAAAGGCAAGGTTGTCCTGCTGAACTTTTGGGCGACCTGGTGCGGCCCTTGCAAACTGGAGATCCCCTGGTTTGTGGAATTTGAGAAGAATTACCGCGACAAGGGCTTTGCCGTTTTGGGCATTTCCATGGACGAAGAAGGTTGGGAGGTCGTGAAGCCCTACCTCGATCGTTCGAAGGTGAACTATCGCATCGCAATTGGCAACGACATGATGGCGCAGCAGTATGGTGGCGTCGAATCCCTGCCGACCTCGTTTCTGATCGACCGCAACGGCAAGATTGCGGCCGTGCATGTTGGATTGGTGAGTAAAGGTGATTACCAGAAAGACATTGAGCATCTTCTTGGCTCGGCCAAACAGAGTGCTGCCAAGCCTCACGTTCCTATTGTTCCCGCAACTGCTGTTCCCGCAGTTCAATAGCATTCTGACCGTGCAGAGCCCGCCTCCGATGGCGATGAAGACTGGTGTCGAAACACCGGTGAAGCTGCACGTGAAGTTGAATAGCGGCTACCACGTCAACTCAGACAAGCCGGCCGACGAATACCTGATTCCCTTAAAGCTCACCTGGACGGCGGAGCCGTTGACTATCTCCTCGATCACGTTTCCCGAACCGAAGATGGAGAAGTACTCTTTTAGCGAAAAGCCGCTGAGCGTCTATACCGGTGACTTCGACATCGTCACCAAATTCCGGGCGCCCGCCAACACGCCAAAGGGCGAGAAGACGATCACCGGCAAAATGCGCTACCAGGCCTGCAGCACGACAGCCTGCTATCCGCCCCGCTCAGCCGACGTGAAAATCATCGTCAACATCTACTGAAGGCTACCGTGCGCCGACTTCTGATCCGGCCGGGCGCGTTGGGCGATTTCATTGTTTCGCTGCCGGCCCTGGAAGCTCTGCGCGCGGACTATACCGAAGTTTGGACGGCAGCCGCACACGTCCCATTAATACGCTTCGCCGACCGTGTGCGTGCCATCTCCTCCACGGGTCTCGATCTTCTCGAACTGGGGCAGGCGTCGCCGGCGCTGGAGAGTGAACTCGCCGCGTTCGATTCCATCGTGAGCTGGTACGGCTCGTCGCGTCTCGAGTTCCGCGAGGCCGTCGCCGGACTACCATTCCAATTCTTCCCCGCCCTGCCTGATGGCGGCGAAATCAATGCAACGCAATTCTATGCCCTTCAGGCTGAGTCGCTGGGTGTACGAGTCGTACGACGTACGCCTCGTTTGGAAATTCCGCGCCTGCCGTCGATGCCCTATGCCGTCATTCACCCTTTTTCCGGCAGCACCAAGAAAAACTGGCCTCTCGATCGCTACGTTGAACTGGCCTCCCAGCTCGACCTTCCCGCGGCTTTCACCGCCGGCCCCGAGGAATCGCTGCCGTCTGGAATGGCCGCGCGGCGATTCGACAACCTGTGGGATCTCGCCACGTGGCTCGGCAACGCCGCCTACTACATCGGCAATGACAGTGGCCCGACCCATCTCGCAGCAGCCGTGGGAACACCCACGCTCGCGATCTTCGGACCAAGCGATCCGCGCGTATGGGCGCCACCCGGCGCGCGCGTAGTTCGCGCAATCGCCGCGGGAGACTGGCCTACGGTAGCTGACGTGTTGGCCGCTCTTGTAGAATTGCGTCGATGCAACGAAGAGAACTCGTCATTGGATCGCTCGGCGGCTGGCTAACCACGCACGCCCTCGGCGCGGCCGAAGGCACGCGCACGCTCGCCGGCACGGGCTCCCCCGGCTACACGAACGACGGCGGTCAGGCGGCAACCGCGCAAATCAACAATCCCTACGGTCTGACAACCGGTCCGGATGGCGCGCTCTACGTCTGCGAGATCGGAAACCACCTCATCCGCCGCATCGATCTCAGACGCGGCACCATCTCCACGGTCGTTGGCACTGGCAAGAAGGGCTATTCAGGCGATGGCGGGCCGGCGTCGCAAGCCGTCTGCAACGAACCCTATGAAGTTCGTTTCGATCGTGCGGGCAACATGTTTTGGGTCGAGATGCCGAACCACATCGTCCGCCGAATGGACAAGGCAACCAAGATCGTCACTACCGTCGCGGGCACGGGCACGGCCGGTTTCTCGGGAGACGGCGGCCCGGCGGTGAAAGCGCAACTCGCACAGCCGCACTCCATCGCCTTCGATCCCGCGGGCCGCATGATGATCTGCGACATCCGTAACCATCGCGTGCGCCGCGTCGATTTCAAGACGGGACTCATCGAAACCTTCCTCGGGACCGGCGCGCAAGAGGCGACTCCGGACGGTGCGTCCATCAAAGGCACGCCGGTCAACGGCCCGCGCGCCATCGATCTCGATCCTAAGGGCAACCTCTACGTCGTCCTCCGCGAAGGCAACAAAGTGTTCCGCGTCGATCCCAAAGCGGGCACTTACCATCACCTCGCCGGCACCGGCGTGAAGGGCTACACCGGTGACAACGGCCCCGCCACTGCCGCGCAATTGAACGGGCCCAAGGGCATTGCCTGGTCACCCGAAGGCAGTGCCGTCATCGCCGACACGGAGAACCACGCCATCCGCCGCATCGACCTCAAAACCGGCGTCATCACCACCCTCATCGGCACCGGCGCCCGCGGCGACGGCCCTGATGGCGCTCCGCTCCAGTGCAAAACCGCCCGCCCCCACGGCGTCTTCATCGACCGCGCGGCCAACTTATACGTCGGCGACAGCGAAGCACACCGCGTGCGCCTGCT
>DASRHX010000643.1:0-8931 GCA_035650295.1 Bryobacteraceae bacterium
GACTTCCATGCCTGACTCTATGTTTCAACGAGCAGGCAGAATTCTATCTATTTTTCAATGAGCCAACACGCCCACCGGACCCCACCGGCCTGAACCCAGGCCCCTTGTTTTATAATCACGAAGGATCACTCCCTGAGAACCGGATCGCCTCCGAACGCGTCACAAACGATTCGGCCGCACACAGTATGAAGACAAACATTACCCTAGCCGTGGTACTCCTCTGCGCCGCCACGGCTTCCGCACAGACCTTTGAAATCAGCGCCTCGGGCGGCTACAACTACATCTGGAGGAACACCCTCGGCTCGTTGAACGCTGAGGACCCGAAGAAGGAAGACTCGCGGCTCAAACCCGGCGCTGCCTTCGGCGCGCGCCTCACCTACAACACCAAGGGCTATTACGGCCACGAGATTACGATTCTCCAAACCAATGCCAAGTTCCGCAGCAATGTGGAACAGGCGAGTGGGGAGATAGTGGAAGAAACCGGCAAGGCGCGGGTGACGCTGGCCTCGTACAACTTCCTGATCTACATGATGCCCAACCGCGAGAAGTGGCGCCCGTACATCACAGGCGGAATTCACGGCGTGCAGTTCGGCGCGCCTCGCATTCCCTCGTGGCCGGGCGGCGGCGCCCGCAGCTACGGCGGCAACTTCGGCGGCGGCATCAAGCTTTTCCCCCATAAAAACTTCTTCTTCCGCGTCGACATTCGGGACTACATCACCGGCAAGCCCTACGATTTGACCTACCCCGATCCGCTTCCCGGCGAGGGTATCCAATCCGGCGGCATCATGCACATGATCGAAGGTACGGTTGGCGTCGGCATTACGTTCTAGGGGAACTCGCGCGCATCACCCGGTGTCCAACCTGGCATGTTCACTCAATTGGGCGTCGCGATGTTCTGGTGCTGCTTATGCACATGGCCCGAGGCGGTACCAATGCTCTGCCACAAACAGGAGTCTAGGCGCTAGACTTGCCCCCACGAAGTATCTGGCGCTATACCGCAACACCTATGTCCCGTCCGCACAGTATCTGAGGCGAGTCGGCTACTGTACGGAACGTCTTGAATGTGCAGTCTGGAGTCCGCTAACCTGGATCGACGATGAAACTGCTGGACAACTGGCTGAGCGAATTGTTGCCCTCGCAGAGAATACTGGACCTTGGGTGCGGATGCGGAAGCTTGACTTCTCAGCTGGCTGAACGGAACGTGATAGGCGTGGATATAGATGCGAAAGAGTTGGCCCGTAATCCTGCCCTTTCTGGTGTTTGCGCCGAGAGCCACCGCTTACCATTCCGGAGCAATACCTTCGACATGGTCGTTTGCCACCACAGCTTGGAGCACTTGCACGAACTGACCGCGACAATTCGAGAAATCCGCCGCGTGTTAAAGCCAGAAGGTCGCCTTTTCGTTTCAGTGCCTGACGGGAGGAGTTTCAGCGACCGCCTCTACCGCGTCCTCTTATGTGGCGGAGGCCACGTGCAGCAGTTCTGTTTTGAGACCGTCGTTCACGCTATTGAATCCGGCACGGGGTTGCACCTAGCTGGATCGACTGAGCTATTTACCTCGTTTATATTTGTAAATAAGAGCAATTTCCTGCCTGCCCCGCTGGGTCGATTACCAGGCCCCCTCCCTCGGAGAATGCGATGGCTCGGCCATTTGCCTAACTGCTGTTTTGATACGATCCGCTTATGGCTTAATGTTGCCACTAGGATGACGGACTCCGTGCTTAATACCGGTCTATCGCGTTACGGTTGGGCATTAGCTTTTGCCCCAACTATGCGGACCAGCCCTTTGGTGAGCGAACAAGGGTACAGGAATGTCTGTATGTCCTGCGGCGCCGGCCTTGACCGCCGGAGCGTTAATCGTCTTTTCAGGTTGCTCTATCGCTGTCCACGCTGTTCGCAGGTAAATTTTCTGTTCTCCGAGAACAGACAGCGATGATGTCGCACTTTCTATTCGAATCTCAACGAGATTGCACAAACATCAGAATAGCCTCGAGGCGACTCAACGACCATGAGCCATGTCGAATCGGGCCAGCGATCGACATGGCTCTAAGACAGCACTTTCCTACGCAAACAACACTCGATTGTACGACGCCTTCGGCCTTACCGGCGATCACCCGCAAACCCATTCATCCGCGTTGATCCGTGTCCATCCGTGGCTAATTCAATGTCCCATCTGCGGCCAAATCTCTTAACGCGCCCCCACTCCGCCCCGGCCGCCTACTCCTTCAGCCGCAGCATCGTCACCGCGCTCGCATGGCCCGCCTCGCGATAGACCCGTTGCGTGGCCTTCTGGAAGTCGGCGTCCTTGGCGAGCGAGATGTCCATGTACTTTTGCGGGTTGCGGTCGATGAGCGGAAACCACGTGCTTTGGACCTGAATCATAAGGCGGTGCTCGCGGCGAAAGACGTGGTTCACGTCGGGTAGGTCGAACTCGATCTTCGCCACTTGGCCGGCGACGAAGGGCGCGGGCTTGTCGAACCCGTTGCGGAAGCGGCCGCGGAACGGCTCGCCGCGAACCAGCATCTGGAATCCGCCCATCTTCTTTTCCGTGGGATTAGGAACGGGGTCCGGGTAGTCGTCGGGGAAGACGTCGATCACCTTCACGATGAAGTCTGCGTCGGAGCCCGTCGTAGACACATAAAGCGTCGCCTTCACCGGACCACTGAACAACGTGTCTTCGGTGAGCGGTTCGGTCTGGTAGACGAGAACGTCTGTGCGGCGAGCGGCATGGCGCTGGTCGCCGACCATGTATTCACGCGTCATGCCGATAGACTCGTAATCGGAAGTCGGCACGGGCTTGGAAGGATCGCTGATGTATTCGTCAAAGGCGCCGGAAGCCGCGGGCCCCGCCGAGGCAAGCTTGCCGCCCTCGCGCAGGAAGAATGTCACCGGCTGCGCCTCCTTGGGCGGCCACTGCTTGTGCTCCTTCCACTGATTCGTTCCCGTCTCGAACACATACGCCTCGGGCAGCAGCGGATCCGCGGCGCCCTTCAGGTGGTACTCAAAGAACGGGAACTCGATCCTCTCGCGGTAGTACAGGCTCGTCTTGGCGTTGAACTGCGCGTACCCCAGCTTCTCGCCGTCGTCGTTGGACCACTGCCCGTGGTACCAGGGCCCCATGACGAGCATGTTCTGCGACTTGGCCCCGCTCTTCTCGGCCGCCTCGTACACGCGCAATGGACCGAACAAATCTTCAGCGTCGAACCAACCGCCGACCGTCATCATCGCCGTTTGAATGCTCTTCAAATGTGGGCGTGTGTTGCGCGCCTGCCACCACTCGTCGTAGGAGGAGTGCTTCATCATGTCGTTCCAGAAGACCGAGGCATTCTTGAAGTACTTTTCGTTGGCGTTGGCGAGCGGTCCCATGCGCAGGAAGAAGTCGTAACCGCTCGTCGTGCGGTGCTCGAAACGGGGCAGGGCGAATTTGGTGGGTTCGTGCCCGCCGGGCTTGTCGATGTTGATCAGAAAATTGAAAGCGTGGGGCAGGAATAGCGCGCCGTTGTGATGGAAGTCGTCGCCCTGCCACATGTCGGTAACCGGCGCTTGCGGCGAGGCGGCCTTCAACGCCGGGTGCCGGCTGAGCACGCCGTGCACGGTGTAGAAGCCCGGATAGCTGATGCCCCACATGCCGACGCGTCCGTTGTGGCCCTTTACGTTCTTGAGCAGCCAGTCGATGGTGTCGTAGGTGTCGCTCGATTCGTCGAAGTCCTTCGGTCCTTTGTTTGGGTTGTGTGGGCGAATGTGGGCAAACTCGCCTTCGCTCATCCACCGTCCACGCACGTCCTGATAGACGAAGATGTAGCCGGACTTGCCGAACGCCTCCGACGGCCCCAGCCCGGTCCGGTATTTGTCGACGCCATAGGGTGTGAGCGAATAGGGCGTGCGCGTGAGCAGGATCGGGTAAGTCTTCGAAGTGTCCTTCGGCGTGTACACGGCCGTGAAGAGCTTGGTGCCGTCGCGGGCGGGAATTTGAAACTCGTGCTTGGTGTACTGGGCTTTGACGTAGTCAACGCCCTGTCCACAGAGGATGGCAGGAATGAGGAGGGCAACCAGGCGAGACGCGGCGCGCATCCGACTAATCTAGCAAGGCTCTAACAGGGGCTGCCCCCACCAGATTTGCCGCATTTCTTTTGGAGTGCCTCCAGAAGCTTGGCCTTCATTGGTTCCGGGACCTCTTTCGGCTCCATCCCTTTGTACACCTGAAGAGTCTTCTTGGTTGTGTCGTACACCACCCAACAGTTCGCACAGTTGGTGATGTGCTCCTTCACCTGAGCCTTTACCTCTTCGTCGGCCGTTTCGTCCAGGTAGTCGTTTAACCATCCTAGGAAGTCCTTACAGGTAAGCAAATGCGTCGTCTCCCTTCCCGCGACGAAAATACTTCGTGAGCTTTTCCCGTAATTGCAGGCGTGCCCGCAACAGGCGACTCTTAACGGCCGGCACCGAGATTTCCAGCGTTTGCGCCGTTTCCTCGGTGGAAAGCTCTTCCACATCCCGCAACACAAATACAGTGCGGTAGATGGGCTCTAATGATTCGATGGCTTCATCGAGAATCCGTCGCATCTCTTCTTGGGAATATGTGCGTTCCGGGGTCTCGTCCCAGACGGCGATTTCGCGCACCAGGTCGTCGGTTTCTCCCTGGACGGGTTCGTCGAGCGAAACCTCCTTGCCGGTTTTACGCTTCCGAAGCTTCATGAGCGCCTGGTTGACGGTGATCCGGACCAACCAGGTGTAGAACTTGGAATTGCCCGCGAAGGTGCCTATGTGTGAGTAAGCATTGAGGAAACTCTCCTGCAGTACGTCCTCTGCGTCTTCCTCGTTGCCGGTGATGTGGCGGGCAAGCCTCAGAATTTTCCGGTCATGCCGGCCGACCAGTTCCGTGAAGGCGTCCAGATTGCCTGCCTGCGTCTGCGCCACCAGCGCCGCGTCGTCCATTTCGGACAACGGCAGCGTGGATTCAGCAGGCGGAGGGGTTCCCGAAGTAGCCATGGAAACCTTCAGGGTAGCACCGAAGCGCGAAGCGTCCGAACCGCGCCACTTTGCGGTAAGGCATCGGCTACCAGACCCTCGTGAAAATGTTGGTGATCGAGGGCCTCCGCCGGCAAAGCCTAAGCGCCCCGCCCCCAAATGCGGACGATCATCTTGCCTGTGTTCTCGCCCTTGAGCATGCCGATGAAGGCTTTCGGCGTGTTCTCTATACCCTCCACCACGGTTTCGCGATTGATGAGCTTGCCTTCGCGCACCCATTGCGTCATTTGCGCGAGCGCTTCGGGATACTTCTTCGCGAAGTCGAAGACGAGGAAGCCCTCCATGCGGACGCGCTTCACGATTAATTGAAACTGGAGCCGCGGCCCCATCTCGGGCTTTTCGTTGCAGTACTGCGAAATCTGGCCGCAGACTGCGATACGTGCACGCTCGTTGACGTTGAGAAGGGCGGCATCGCTGATGGGGCCGCCGACATTGTCGAAGTAGCAGTCGACGCCTTTTGGGCAGACCGAGGCGACGCGGGCTCGGTGGTCGGTTTCCGTCTTGTAGTTGTAGGCGGCGTCGAAGTGCAGGTCGTCCGTCAGCCAGCGGACCTTCTCGTCGCTGCCGGCGATGCCCACGACGTGGAGACCGAGCAACTTTCCTAACTGCCCGGCCACGCTGCCCACTGCACCTGCGGCGCCGGAGACGAGCAGCATCTCACCCGCGTTTACGTGCAGAATTTCCGTGAGTCCGAAATAGGCGGTGAGACCGGGCATGCCGAGGATGCCAAGCGCGGTGGTAACAGGTGCAACCGTGGGATCGATCTTGCGTACTTCGCGCTCGCCCGCAACGGCATACTCTTGCCAGCCCAGCATGCCGCCAACGTAGTCGCCTTCGGCGAACTTGGGATTGCGTGACTGGATTACGCGGCCCACGGAGCTTGCCTGCATTACACTGTCGAGCGGAATGGGATCGATGTAAGAGGCACGGTCGCGCATGCGCCCGCGGAGATATGGATCGACGGAAGTATAAAGGACCTGGATGAGCATTTGACCCTCGCCAGCCTGCGGCAAGGGGGATTCGACGAGGCGGAAATTCTCCTCACTGGGCCAGGCGGCAGGACGCGAGACAAGCCACACCTGGCGATTCAGATCGCTCATAGTGAAAGTATGGCAGGCAATTGGACACACTACGTCGCATCGCTACCGGAGCGGGTATTGCGCACGGTGACGGGACTGGCGGCGGGCTTGGTTCGGGAAGTAGGGGAGGCAAGCTTGCCGGCGTCGTTGCGCCGCACCCGGCTATATTGCAACCTCGTCGATTCGACGCTGCGGTTTCTCATCGAACAAGTGGGAAACCTCGACGGCATCTACGCGCAGGAGGGGCAACTGGCAGAGAACTTCGCCATCCGGCGTGCCGCGGGCAATGGAATCGAGATGGTCGGTTTGCTCGCCTTTCGCGCGTCGCCGGTATGGGTGATGGCGGCGCTAGCGGACTTGAGCGGCGCGGGGCGGCATCTGATTCGTGAGATCTCGGCGAGCCTGGCAAAAGAGGGCTTGCTCGATCCCGCACAGAAGTTCGAGACGATGGACGAGTTGCTGGCGGGGCTGGAGCGCACCTCGGAGAAGGTTGCCGATACGATCAATACGCCACCCCTCGATGTCGCCGGGCTGCGGGCCGATTGGCAGACCATACGCCGCGAAGCTACATCGATTCCGGCGCCCGCCGTCGATTCGTTGGAGCGGCTTTGGCGCGAAATGAACGAAGAAGCCGCGGTGCAGAAGCGCACGCTGCTGGAGATTTCGGCGGTGATGACGCTGGGCGCACTGCGTGGCGCGCCGCAAACGGCGTCGCGGCTGGGGCGGTCAAGCGTAGTGGCGGCAATGCGCACAAGGGAATTATTGGATGAGACGCTGCTGGCGCATTATCGGGAAACGCTGAGCGCGATCCGCTGCAAAGGATTCCTCGCATACTGGTCCGAGGAGTTCCGGCCCTATTTGGCGGCCGCGGCACGGCAGTTCGCGCCGGGCAAACAGAGCCTGACGGAACGGCTGCTGGAACGGCGTAGCCGTGAGAGAATGCGCCTATGATGCGGTGCGCGTGGATGTTCGTAATTCTGCCTCCACTGGCGTTGGGCCAGTCGCAGGTTCCGGATTTCGCGCGGCAGGTGCATCCACTGCTGGTGGCCAAATGCGCGGCGTGTCACAACTCGCGCATGAAACAGGGCGGCTTGGCGCTCAACACGCGCGCGGAGATTCTGCAGGGCGGCGCGAGTGGTCCGGCGGCGAAACCGGGTGACAGCGCGTCAAGCTTGTTGATGGCGAGGGTGACGGGAGAGCGCGGACCGAGGATGCCATTGAACAGCCCGCCACTGACTGCGGATGAAGTGGGATTGTTGCGGCGTTGGATCGACGGAGGGGCGCGTGCTTCGGAAGGCCCCGTGGCGAGCGATTGGAAACCGACGCTCACGTTGCGTGCCCCTGCCGTACCCGAGGGAGCTGGTTCGCCGCTCGACCGGTTGATGGATGCGTATTGGAAAAAGCAGAAGGTAAAAGCGCCGGCGATGGCGAGCGATGCGCAATTCGCACGGCGGGCGTATCTCGACTTGTGGGGGCTTTTGCCGACGCCCGAGGAACTGCAGCGATTTGAGTCGGGCAAGGAGCCAGACAAGCGCGCACGGCTGGTTGAGACCTTGCTCGCCAATCCGGCGAAGTATACGGACCATTGGATCAGCTTTTGGAACGATCACCTGCGCAACGATGAGGGGGTTGTCTACCACGGCGACCGGCAGACGATCACGCCGTGGTTGAAGAAGGCACTCGAAGAGAACATGCCGTATGACAGCTTTGTTCGGGCGCTGCTGAATCCCGTGGAGAAGACCGATCCGGCGGGATTTCTGGTTGGCGTGAACTGGCGCGGCGACGTGAGCGCGTCGCAGATTCCCGTGTTGCAAGCGGCACAGAACAGCGCGCAGATTTTCCTGGGGATCAACCTGAAATGCAACTCCTGCCACGATAGCTTCATCAATCAATGGAAGCTGAAAGACGCCTATGGGCTGGCAAGCTTCTTTTCCGATGCGCCGCTTCCGCTCTATCGTTGCGATGCAGCGACTGGCGAGACAGCGTCGATCAAGTTTCTCTACCCGGAGCTGGGCGAGGCGCCTGCGATCGATTCGCCGCTCGAGTTGAAACGTGCCGCCGCGGCGGAATTGTTCACCAAGGCGGAGAATGGGCGGACGCCGCGAACGCTCGTAAACCGTTATTGGCGCGCCCTCTTCGGGCGCGGACTGGTGGAGCCGGTCGACGACATGGACGCCGAGCCGTGGAGCGTGGAGATTCTCGATTGGCTGGCGGCCGATTTCGTGGCGCATGGATGGGATGTGAAGTACCTGCTGCGAACCTTGATGAACTCGCGCGCGTATGCATCGGCGAGCACGGCGGGTGGTGATGCGACGCCATTTGTTTTCCGCGGTCCGTCGCCGAAGCGCCTTAGCGCCGAGCAATTCTCCGATGCCGTCAGCGCGATTACCGGGGAGTGGCGAACGCAGACTCCGCGCGGTCCCGGCGCGGCGAAGTATGTGCGCGAATGGCAGGTGAAGAGTTCGCCTCTCACACGCGCGCTTGGCAGGCCGATTCGGGATCAGGTGTTGACCGAACGCGCGAACAATCCGACCACGCTTGAGGCGTTGGAAGTGGTGAACGGATCGACGATGGCGACATCGCTGTGGCGCGGAGCGAGGCGCATGATGGGCGTGCTGCCCGATGCGCCAAAACCGCTGTTCGATTCTGGAGTGGTGAACGCGCAAAAAGTGGTGTGCGATGTTGCGCTCAACGGCGCGAGCAAAATATGGCTCGTCGTAGAGGATGTAGACAGCTACGATCCAACGCGTACACGCGCGGGTTGGGCGGGCATCGCCTTCGCGAAGGCCAATGGCGCCGTCATGTTTAAGGGCGACACGCATTCGTC
>DASRHX010000644.1:0-3236 GCA_035650295.1 Bryobacteraceae bacterium
TCGCCCCGGTCCGCGCTTACCACTGCCATCGTATTTCTGCGCGATCAGTTTCCGATGCCAAGCGAGCAAGGTTTCGGGCGTGACAATGGTAGCCACGTCCGAGAGAAGACTCCGTCCCAACCTTTTCGCTCGGCAGGCCAACCGACGACGCTGATCATCGTTGAGCCGCATCCGCCGCCCGCCCAGTTGTTCGCGCAGGACCCGATTCTCCTCGTGGAGATAATCAATGATCTGCAGTTGGCGTTGGTTCATCCAACCGGCGACGGCGATCAGCACGAACCGGAAGGGATCCAGGACTCTCGACATCTTGTTTGCCCATTATCGCGAGCATCACTTCGGCCGTCACGAACCCCGCGCAAATTCCAGCAGATCCAATTTCCGGACCATACGCGGTTTCATGCGTCCGATTGCAATCAGAATCCCCTGCAGAAGCGCTTGCGGCCGTGGTGGACATCCGGGGATGTACACGTCCACCGGTATGACCTGGTCCACGCCGCCCAGGGACGCATAGTTCTTGCCGAAGATGCCGCCACTGATTCCGCACGCTCCCACGGCGACAACAAGCCGCGGGTCAGGTGTGGCCATATAAGTCTTTCGCAAAGCGACTTCCATATTCCTGGTGACCGGTCCGGTGACCAGCAGCATGTCCGCGTGACGGGGAGAGGCCACGAAATGAATGCCGAATCTTTCGATATCGTAGATCGGGTTGTTAAGCGAGTGGATCTCCAGTTCGCAGCCATTGCAGCTTCCAGCGTCGACTTCACGTATCGCGAGAGACCGCCCGAGAAGATCAGAGATTTTCTCCTTCAGCACTCGGCCCGCCCGCTCGACTGCCGGCTCGCCCCCAGTGGAGCCGGAACGAAGCGATGTCAGATTCCGGTGGGACCCGTCATCGTGGAGGCTGTACTGGGCTGAGAAGATCAATTCCTGCCGCTGTTCAACGGCCAATTCGAACTCCGGAGTGACTTGGATCGCTCCTTCGGGTGTGGCTTCGGCGCAGAGTCCACAGAACACACACAAACCATAGTCCACGGTCACATCGCGGGATCCAGCCTGATCCCTGACCGCAATCGCGCCGGTGGGGCAAACGGTCGCGGCCGGCAAGGCATCGCGCCATACGGTGAAATCGATCTTCGGTAGCCCCCGGAAGCCCTCTGCGGCGTTGGCAGCCGTTCTCGGATAGGACGTCGTTACGATTCCGGTCCTGAACGTCTGATTGAGAATCTTGAACATGTCAGCGATCGGTTCCAGAATAAGAAAGGTTGAAGCTCTTGTTGATCACGGGGAAATCGGGGATTATGTTTCCCTGCACCGCCTCCACAAGAGCAGGCCAGTTGTTCAGCGAGGGGTCTTTGATCTTACAGCGTTCCAGCCGGTTGTCCTCGCCTACGCGAACCCAATGCAAGATCTCTCCTCTCCAGCCTTCGACCGCACTGAGGGCGCACCGGCCTGAAGGGAGCTTCTGAACTGGGCTATATGGATCGCCTCGCATGGCCACATCTGACAAATTCAGGATCATATCCAGCGAGGAGTGCACCTCGTCGATCCGAACCTGCATGCGGTGCCAAACGTCTCCGGCACGGTAGACAGGTGGTTGGACCTTTAAGCCGCCGTATGCCGCGTACGGGTGGTCTCGGCGGACATCCAGGTCAACGCCAGACGCGCGTCCGGCTACACCGACGATCCCAAGGTCCTGCGCCTTCTCAGGGCTGAGAAAACCCGTGTGTTCAAGCCGGTCCCTGGTGGTATCGGACGATACGATCAGATCGACAAGGCGACGGAACTCCGATTCGAATTCACGCACGGTCAGTCTCAACGCCGAGAGTTGAGTCTCACTCCAATTGCGCCGCACTCCGCCGATGCGGACCATGCCCCGGAGCAGGCGGTTCCCGGTCAGCACCTCATTGAGGCCAAACATCATCTCGCGCAACCGGGTCGCGTGAGCATTGGCGATGACGAAACCGACATCTGTCGCGATGGCGCCGATATCGGCGACGTGGTTGTATATGCGTTCCAATTCGAGCAGGATCGTGCGCATCCGTGCGGCATGTTCGGGGATTTCGATGGATCCGGCACGTTCAATCACCTGGCAAAAGGCCGTGCCATGCGAAAAGCTCGAGTCCCCCGAAATACTCTCGGCGAGAAACACCGCCCGCTCGGCTGGCATACCTTCGAAGAGCTTTTCGGTGCCCTTATGGGTGTAAAACATACGAAGCTGGAGATAGAGGATCGGTTCGCCCGCCACGGCGAAGTTGAAATGACCTGGTTCGATGATGCCTGCGTGAACTGGACCGACCGGGATTTGGAAGACCCCTTCGCCGAGGGCCGGACGGTATACGTGGCGTTCGCCCTCAAACTGGGGAAGCACGGTACGGAGATCGAAGTCTTTCCTCAACGGGTAGACATCCGGCCAGTTGTCGTGGAGGGCAACGCGACGCGGGTTCGGGTGGCCGTCGAGTTTGATCCCGAACATATCCTGGATCTCGCGTTCCTGCCAATTCAGCGCCGGTATGTCGACTGAGTGAGAGGGGAACCGTGGGTCGTTTTTGCCGATCTTCGTCGACAGCACAAGGTAGTGAGGATTGTCCGGAAATTCGACGACGTGGTAGACGAAGTAAAACCCCTCCGAGGTGGCGCGGTCTTCAGCAAACACGGCCGCGACGCGGGCCTTGTATTCCTCCCTGAGGATGGAGACGGCAGGACGGCTGTTCGCATCCCGGAGCTGGAGATAAGTCTCGCCCTCGTCGCGCACGAGAATGCCTTCCACCTGCTCTCCGAGGCGATTGGCCAATTCTTCGAGGAAAGGAAGCATAATCGCGTCTATCGAACCTCCGAGAGGATGCGAGCGGCGTTCTGGACGAGGGAGTACAGAGGGGCCGGGAGCCAGAACCCCATCACGATCACAATGGAGGCCAAGCCAATAATGGAATACCTTTTCCAAGCGCAGGTTTCGGCATGAGGCAGGCCAGGATCAGGTCCGAGAACCAGCCGCGCAATGTGAACCAGGAAGCCGGCAAAGATCGTAACCAGGAAAGCGACGAATAGTACGGCGGGGAGAAAGTGGCCGCCATCGAAGGCCGCGCGCAGAATGGTGAACTCACTCTGGAACATGCTAAAGGGCGGCGACCCCGTCACAGCGAGCGTGGTCATGAGGAACAAGGCCGAGCTAACCGGCATGGCGTGGATCAAGCCTCCCTTTGCCCTGCGGAACTGGTCGGTGCCCAGGTGCTGCTGGA
>DASRHX010000645.1:0-2571 GCA_035650295.1 Bryobacteraceae bacterium
CGGCGGGTCCGTAAGAATGCGCGCTTCCTGACGCGGGACTTCTTTCGCACGGACATAGGCGAGCAGGCGGTCCAACGAGACGACCATTGCGTCGGTTGGCATCAGGCGCCGGGTAAGTTCCGCATATTGTGCGGATGCGGCGGCGGAGGCCGATGGGAAGCGCACGTCGGCGACTCGGATCTGGCGGAGGAGGACGATTTTGCGGTCGGCATCGACGAGTGTGTCTCCCTCGAAGTGAAAGGTTCCGTAAACGGGCTCGCGGCCGCGGTCGGGAGTGAGCGCGAAGGCGCAGCGTCCCCACAGGCGTTTGAAGTCGGTCCAACCATCCACTTGCGGCTGGTAGACAACGAGCCCTGCGGCGCCGTTGGTGTATTGGCGGGGCCAACCGGGGTCCTTCGGTTGGGTTTGTGCTGGAAAAGCGAAACCGGAGACCAACCCGGTCAAGTACAAGAACCCGGCGAATCGAGTGATTGTTTGATGCCTCATGGCACCACTATGAGGGCGGCGGCCGATTTGCAAAAGCGTCATACGGTATGACACTGGGCGCGGCACACAGGACCGGTCACACTCGGGGTGACGATGAGCTACGGACAGGTTTCGGGAGATGCCGACGTGCGTGCCGCTCTGGTCTTGGAGCAGCCTCCGTCGACACAGATGCGCGAAGAACGGCTGCAATTGCAGCAGAAGCTGGCGCGCGTGCAGAGCTTGCTGGAAGCTTCGCGCAAGATGCACTCGACCATCCTGCTCGAAGACGTACTGTCGAGCGTATTGGAACTTGCGGCGAAGGAGTTGGAGGCGCAGGCTTCGTTTTTGATTTCGCCGAGCAAACAGCCGGAGTCGCGGCCACGCGTATACGGCAGCCTGCCGAAACACTGGACGCAATGGTGGGAGCAGCATCGCTATCCTGGCTACGCAAATTCGCCGCTTCCTGGCGAGGACGGCGAGCCACCTGCGCACCTGGTGGTGTACCGGCTAAATCCGCTTTCGATGGAAGAGCAGGATTTTCTGGATGGGCTGGCGCTACAGGCGTCGCTTGCGGTGAAGAACGCACGGCAACATGAGCGGCTTGTTGAGTGGAAGCGAGTGCAATCGGATTTGGCGTCGGCACGCGCAATTCAAAGCAGCCTCTTGCCGCAGGCGGTGCCCGACGTGGGCGGCTACTCCCTGATCTTCCGGTCGACACCGTGTTACGAGGTGGGAGGCGACTATGTGGACGTGGTGCCGCTCCCAGACGGGCGATTGATGATGGTGCTGGCCGATGTGGCGGGTAAGGGACTGGCGTCAGCGTTGATCAGCATGACGTTCCGCTCAAGCTTTCGCGCGATCAGTGCTTTGCGGCTTCCACTGCCTGAGATGGCTGCCCGCTTGAACACGCTGCACTGGCAGGAAGGGATCGAGGCGCGGACCCGGTATGTTACTGCGATCTTCGCCCTCCTGGATCCGAACGCCAACACGGTGGAGGCGGTGAATGCCGGACACACACCTGCGTTTGTGACCGGAAGTGGCTCGACTGTGAAGATAGGCGCGAGCGGGCCTCCGCTCGGCATGCTGGCCGATCGGCAGTACGAAGCGGTGAAGCTGCCGCTGTGCAAGGGCAGCAGGATGCTGCTCTACACCGATGGCTTAACCGAGGTATTTCGTGGAGACGATCAGTTCGGCGAGGAGCGCTTACTGGAACTGATGAAAGAGCCGCAGGGAGCGAACTTTCTCGATCAGGTGTGGGATGCGATCAACGACTTCGCCGGCAATTCTCCCCAAACCGACGACATGACCGCACTCCATATCTATCGTGGCGAGGCGGGAGGTGAATCATGTGCGATCACCCGGTGATTGCTGAGTTAAGTCTGCCCTCTCGTCTGGGGTTTGAGAAGGTGGCGATGAGCACGGCGGCGAGCGTCGCAGGATTGATGGGCTTTTCGAACGATCGCGTGGACGACTTGAAGACGGCGGTGGCGGAGGCCTGTATCAACGCGATGGAGCACGGCAATCAATTTCAGGAGCGCCTGGCCGTGGCGGTGACGTTGACCATGGGGAGGCAATCGCTGGAAGTGACTATTGAAGATCACGGCACGGGAGTGAATTGGCGTCCGGCAACGCCCGACATGGGGCTGAAAATGGGAGGTGCGGAATCTGCGCGCGGTATGGGGCTGTTCCTGATTCAGACCTTGGTCGATGAGGTGGAATTCGTGTGTGGAGATTCGCGTAGCCATGCGCGCCTGGTCATCTACTTAAACGGGAAGGAGAGCGGACACGCATGACTGCTCCGACAAAGACAACGGTTGAACAGCACGGAGAGATCGCGATTCTGCGGTTTGAGGGTGACATCATGAGTGCCTCGGAGGAGGCGGTGCTCGGCGCCTACGAACGCGTGGGTGTGGGAACCAGGAAGCTCTTGCTCGACTTTTCCCGTGTACCCTACCTCAACTCGAGCGGCATCGCTCTTGTGATTCGCCTGCTGATCGCGGCGAGCAAGGCGTCGCAACGCACGGTGTGTTTCGGGCTTTCGGCGCACTTCGAGAAAGTGTTCAGGATCCTGGGGCTGGCGCGGTACACCTCGCTGCACGTGGATGA
>DASRHX010000646.1:0-3792 GCA_035650295.1 Bryobacteraceae bacterium
CCAGCAAGGCAGCCTCACCGCCGAAATCGAAGAGGGCGCGCTCTCCTGCATCCTCGTGCACCTCGCCAACATCTCTTACCGCCTCGGCCGCACCCTCAACTGGGATGAGAAAACCTGGACCGTCAAGAACGATCCCGAAGCGAACAAGATGCTCACCCGCGCCTACCGCGCGCCCTACGTCGTGCCCGCGAAGGTGTAGCCGCTCGCCATTACTTCGCCTTGTAACCCTGCCAGATGTACTCCAGCGCTTCTGGCAGGGTTTGCTGTTTCACGGCACGGTCTGTGTGCCCCGCATTCTTCGCAAACACAAACTGGTAGGGATACCCCTTCGCCGCCAGCACGTGGGCCATCCTCTCGTTCGCCAGCACCCAGTCGTGATAGTCGTCGCGCGTGCTGAGATTGTCCCTGTCGCTGACGTGCAACCAGATCCGAATCGGCTTCTTCGGGCTCTTCGGAATCAGGTTTTCGTGGAACTCCCACGCCCCATGCGGGGTCTCGGGATTATAAGGCCACTGCTGGTTCACGTAAGTGCCCGAGTAAGTCAGCACGCGGTGATACCACTCCGGGTGATACCAGGCCATGATCAACGCCGCCGACCCGCCCGAGCTTCCGCCCATCGTCGCGCGTCCCTCGGGATCTTTAGTCAGTTTGACGTTGCACTTCTTCTCCACCAGCGGCAATACTTCCCTCTCCACGAACTCCGCGTAAAGCCCCGACATCGTGTCGTACTCCAATCCCCTCTGGCTTCCCTGCGCATCGCCCGAGCCGTTGCCGATCGAGATCGCAACCATCACCGGCACCCGCTTCTGTGCAATCAAGTTGTCCAGTGCCGTGAATAACGCCCTGTCCGGACCGTCGGCCCCGACAATAAACGGCGCCGCCTTCCCCCGCACATATTGCTTCGGCACATACACGGCCACCTTGCGCGTGTAAGGCTTGGGGAAGCTCGACACAATCAACTTCGTCGGATCCGCCGGATCCGGCCGCCCAAACGTGCCCGGCTCGCGCGCAATCCCCGGATAGATCTTGCTGTCGGTCGACTCCATCGTGAACTCAATCACCTCGCCCTGCGGCACTCCTTCCCGTACCGTCATCTCAGGCGCCGGGTTGTGCGTCGGGCCAAGGATAAAATTGCCGTCTTCCTTCGGCGATGGCACTTCGCCGTCCGGCAGCTCCTTCGCCGCAACGTAACCCGGCGTGTGCGGATCGCGAGTGGGTGGCGGTGGCCGCCTCGGCCGCGCGTCGGTACCCGGTGCGGGCGCCGGCGTCTGCGCCGGAACTACACCACCGGCCAAACCAATCAGCATCACAAGGCTGAGCGAACGAAACATGAGCAACTCCTTTACGTGTACATGGGAAAAACGCCACTCAACAGCCTATCGCGTTCGCCTGCGCAACCGCCCTGCGATCTGGCTCCCAAAGATTTCTGATTCGAAACTGTCAGAAACCCCCGCCTTCTACGACTACCTTGAATGTGGGAGGAAATGAATCCATTCCAACCCGGGAGGCGGGCCAGGATGACTTATACAACGAAGTGTCGGATCAATATGGTTCCGCGCTCGAACGGCTAGCCCGCGCCTACGAGGCCAATTCGGAAAGGCGCCGCGACCTGATCCAGGAGATCCACTTTCAACTGTGGCGCAGCTTTCAGCGGTACGATGCCCGCTGTTCTCTCCGCACCTGGGTCTATCGCGTTGGGCACAATGTCGCCACTTCACACGTTCTGCGCGAACGCCGTATTCTTTCGAGGCTCGTGAGTCTGGAAGATCTCGAACAGCTTCCGGATGCTGCAAATCCCCTTCAGGCTGAAGACCGCGGTGGCGACCTGGAGCGTCTGTCCCGCTTAATTCAGCAGCTCAAACCCATCGATCGCCAGGTGATCGTTTCTTATCTCGAAGACATGGATGCCGCTGCCATCGGAGAGATCACCGGGCTATCGCCCGCCAACGTGGCCACGAGGATCCACCGGATCAAGAACATTCTGGCACGGCGGTTTCAACAAGGAGGCCATCATGCACGATGATTCCTTCGGAAATGACCCCAAAACACTCTGGCAAAATCAGCCGGCGGAGGTATCGAAAATGACATTGAAACTGATTCGAATGAAGGCGCGGGAACTTCACGCAAAGACGCGGCGGGAGCTCTTCGGAAGCATCGCCGTCGCACTGGCTGCGATCGTCTTCTCCGGGCTCGGCCTCGCTCGTGGTGAGGACCTTGCGATGCAGTTGGTATTTGTCATTGCCATCGTCTGGGCCTTGACCGGACAGTATTTCCTGCACAGCGGAATGTGGTCCTCGACTCTGCCGCCGGACGCGGCGCTCAGTGCCGGTATCGAGTTTTGCCGGCATGAGCTCGAACGTCGCCGCCGCATCTTTCGCCGTGTGCTGGGGCTATCGGCTGGACCGCTGCTTCTGGCAATCGGCGCCTTCACGATGCCCATCGTAGCCGCCGGAATCAGGCTCGATCGCGGTCTATCGAGTAAGACGATCCCCTTCTTAGCGCTCCTCGGCCTCTGGCTGGTTGCCTTACTCTACTTCCGGTCGCAAGGACGGCGGGAACTCGAGCGGGAAATAAACGAGTTGAACGACGTCGAGAAGTGAGATACTTTCTCACTCCTATGTAGTACGATATCTGCCACCATGCGCCGCCTCCTCTGCCTCTGTCCTTTCGTGCTCTTGCTTGCTGTGGCCGCCGAATCGTCCAACGACGGCGGCGCCACTACCCTCGTTCAGCGCTTCCTTGACGCCCTTTCCCCCGAACACCGCAAAAGCGCGATGTTCCCCTTCGATGACGCCGAGCGCAAAGACTGGAGCAACCTTCCCACCCGCAACGTCCCGCGCAAAGGCGTGCCCCTCGCCGAAATGACCGACCGCGGCCGCGCCTTCGCCCACGAACTCATGCGCGCCTCCCTCAGCTCCCAGGGCTACCTGAAGGCCGCCGCCGTCGTCCACCGCGAACAGGTCCTCATCAACAACGGCGGCTCCAGCGCCACCTTCGGTACCGGCCGCTACTACGTCAACGTCTTCGGCAACCCCGCCGCCGACAAACGCTGGGGCTGGCAGTTCGACGGCCACCATCTCGCCCTCAACTTCACCATCGTCAACGGTGTCATGACCGGCGCTCCCGCCCTCTGGGGCGCCCAGCCCGACCAGATCGAAAAAGGCGACGAGGCCGGCTGGCGCATCTTCGCCGCCGAACGGGCGAAAGGCTACGCTCTCGTCCACGCGCTCACCGAGCAACAACGCGCCACCGCCATCCTCAGCGACAAACTCCCACCCAGCTTCTTCACCGGCCCCCAGCGCGACAAGGCCCTGCAGAAGATCGAAGGCCTTCCCGCGTCGTCCATGACTCCCGCTCAACAGGAAATGCTCTGGACCCTCATCGACGAGTACGTGAACAACCAGTCCGAACCCGTCGCCCGCGCCCACCGCGCCAAAATCGAACGCGAAGGCATCGGCAAGGTCCACTTCGCCTGGATGGGCTCCACCGACCCCGCCCGCTCCTGTTACTTCCGCGTCCACGGCCCGTCCATCCTGATCGAGTACGACAACACCGGCGCCGGCCGCGAAGAACGCGACTCCAACCACATCCACAGCATGTTCCGCGACCCCAGCAACGACTACGGCGAGGACTTCCTCAAACGGCACTACGAGTCCACGCCGCACGGGAAGTAGCGCGTGCGCCTTGCTGTTCCCTGCCCACCGCGTTAGCATCGAAGCGTAAGGACAGACACGATGCTCGATTGGTCTGCATGCCCTGTGCTCGAAAGCGTTCCCGGCAAAGTCAGCGGCG
>DASRHX010000647.1:0-3076 GCA_035650295.1 Bryobacteraceae bacterium
CGCCAGCCATACAATACGAGCCCTTACCTTCCGAGCACGATTTTCTATCGCAACTTTCTTTACCTGGACATCACCGCCATTCCGGAGATGTCGCGATGTGCTTCGGCCCAGCGCCTTTTGCAGAACCCCCGAACCCGGAGGGAAATAGAGGAGCTGAACCAAAGCGAATATGTTGAGTACGAACGCGTGGCACGGCTCAAAAGGCTGTTCCTTCTGCTAGCCTTTCGCGAGTTCTATCGTACCGACTGGATTCAGGAAAGCGAACGCGGACTCGCCTTTGCCGCCTATTTGGCGAAGGAAGGCGTACGGTTGGAGGAGTTCGCTCTCTTTTCCGCGCTCGACTACTGGCTGCACCGGAGATTCCCAGAAGTGTGGGTGTGGCCCCAATGGCCGGAAGCCTACCAGCGGCCTGGCACCGCTGCCTGCCGCGAGTTTCAGCGGACACATCCGCGTTCGGTGCTGTTCTACAAATTCGTGCAATGGCAGATCGATCAGCAGGCCGAGGCCGCCCAGAGACATGCTCTCGAGCAGGGCCTCGAAATTGGTTTATTCCACGATCTACCACTGGCGAATGACCGCTGCGGCGCCGATCTGTGGTCGGCTCGGGACTTCTTTGTTCAGGGCTGTCGCGTTGGCTCTCCGCCAGACGATTTCTCACCCAACGGACAGGATTGGAGTTTTCCGCCGCCCAATAAGGAGCGGCACCTTGCCGAAGGCTACCGGCGCTTCGCCGATTCGATCCGGCTGAGCGCGAAACACGGCGGCGCTCTACGTCTCGACCACGTCATGCGCCTGTTCCGCCTTTACTGGATCCCCGATGGCTTCGATGCGCGCGTCGGCGCCTACGTTCGCGACAATGCCGAAGACCTGCTCCGCGTGCTGGCGCTGGAAAGCGTTCGGCAGAAGGTGCTGATCGTGGGTGAGGATCTGGGAACGATTGAGCCGCGCATGCGCGAAATGCTCGATCGCTTCGGTATTCTCAGCTACCGTTTGTTTTATTTCGAACGGCGAGGCGACGGCAGTCTGATTCCGCCAGATGAATACCCGCGGCAGGCTCTGGTCAGTTCGACCACGCACGATCTGCCGACCTTGGCCGGCTACTGGTGTGGCCGCGACATCGAAGCCCGTGAGAGCGCCGGTCTCCTGCCGGATGACGGCACGGCGCTGCGGATGCGCGCCGAGCGCGTGCGCGACAAGCAGCACATGTTGGATGCCTTGCACCACGAGGCCCTGCTCCCTCCCGACTATCCTCGTCGTGCTGAGGATCTTCCAGAGCTAACCGGTGAGCTACACAACGCGATCACAGGGTTTCTTTCTCTTACCCCATCCATGTTGATGACCTTGAATCAGGAAGACCTGACCAAGGAAATCGATCAACAGAACCTGCCGGCTACTACGCACCAGTACCCAAACTGGCGCAGGAAGATGAAGTTCACGGTCGAGCAGTTGCATGAGGATGAACACGCCGGCGATTTCGCCCAGATGCTGCGCCACTGGCTCGCCCGCTCCGGGCGAACCCCGGAAACCAGCGCCTAGAATCCGACGAACTGCACTTCTTCCTCGAGTGTGATGCCAAAGCGCGCCGCGACACGCGACTTCAGGTCGGCAATGAGTGTGCACAAGTCCGCTGAAGTTCCAATGCCATCGTTGTAAACGGTGTTGGCGTGATAGCTCGCCACCTGAATATCGCCGCGGCGAAGGCCTTTTGCTCCTACTTGTTCAAGCAACCAGCCGGCCGGCAATTTTCCTTCGATCACGACACCCGGGGGGAGTTCCTCGGTAACCGACGGCGGCAGCCCGGTGATCAGCAGGTTCTTGAAGATGCTGCCCGCGCAACGCATGCTGGGGGGATACTTAGCGTCACGGAGAGAGCGAATCTCGTTAGCCCGATGTTTCATCGCATCGGCATCTCCGGGATGCATGCTTAGTGTGGCCGAGAGGATGATCCAGTCCTTATTCCGTTTGAAAATGCTATCGCGGTAGCCAAACTCGCATCCGGAACAGTCGATGCCACGCAGAACGCGGCCGTCGTAGAAACGCACTCCTTCAATGCTTGCGGCGATGGCATTGCCGTACGCTCCAGCGTTTCCGTAGATGGCGCCGCCCACCCAACCTGGAATCCCGGTCATGGTGTGCAATCCCGACAGCCCTTCGGAGATGGTGAAATCCACGAGACGCTGCAGTTCGGCGCCCGCCTCGACGTATACAGAGTGCTCGCGCTTCTCCATTCGCGCGCCGGTGTAGCGCAGTACCACGCCGTCGAATCCGTCGTCCGATCCGATCAGATTCGTCCCCGCGCCTTGTACGAGCCATGGAACCCTCATATCGGCGACGGCGCGCGCGGCGCGCAGGAAAACCGCCTCTTCGTGGGCTTCCGCCAACACGCTGATCTCGCCTCCGATTTGGAAGCGAGTGAGGTCCCGCAGCGGAACGCTCTCCCTGACGTCGAGGCCGAGGTTGCGGAGTTGCTGTGCGATCTGTGTTGCCGAGGAATACCGGTGCAAGGCTAGAATCATCTAGTATAACGAGGTCCTTACATGATTCCGGCCGAAGGCATCCAATTTCTGCGCCAATTGAAGCGAAACAACAATCGCGACTGGTTCCAAACCCGAAAAGAAGTATTCGAGGAGAAATTGCGCCTGCCGATGGAAATGGTTGTCGACCGTGTCAACGCCAAACTTGCCGAGGTCGCGCCCGATTATGTCACCGACCCGAAGAAGGCCGTATTTCGAATCTACCGTGACACTCGCTTCAGCAAGGACAAGACTCCCTACAAAACCCATTTAGGCGCGCTGTTCTCCAAGCGCGGTATGGCGAAGCTATCAGGCGGCTCGCTCTATTTCCATGTCGCGCCGGAGGGCGTCGTAGTAGCGGGTGGAGTTTACTTTGCCGATCCGAAGGCGCTCCTCCAGTTGAGAAATCATCTGAGTGAGCACCACGCCGAGCTGGGGGCGCTTCTCAAACCGAAAAGCGTGAGGTTGCTGTGCGGCGAACTCCACGGAGAATCGCTGAGCCGTCCCCCTAAAGGATTTTCCGCCGACCACCCAGCGATTGAACTCCTCAAGAAGAAGCAGTG
>DASRHX010000648.1:0-12677 GCA_035650295.1 Bryobacteraceae bacterium
AAATATCGTCCTCGGCGAAGTCAATGCCCGCCTCGAGCAGAGCGATCAGATCGAGAAACTGCGCCTTCAGTGGCTGCAACGTGCGGGCGAGCGACCCTTCGCTTTGACGCGCGGCTACGCGGGCCTGGTATAGCGTCGTGGATTCGATCAGGTCCCGCACAGCTTCGGCCTGCGGTAGATTGATACGGCCGTTTAGAAACGCTCGTAGCGTGAACTCGCCGGGTTCAGCCAGGCACGCTCCGGCGGCGCAGGCGCGATCCACGGCGTGGCGCAAAATAACCGGAGAGCCGTGGCAGGAGATTTCGACCACATCTTCTGCCGTAAAGCTGCGCGGCGCGGCGAAGTACGTGGCGAGGATCTGATCGACAGTGGAACCGTTCTCGGCGGTCAGTTGGCCAATGCGAACGGTCCAGGGTATCCATTCGGTGCCCACCGGAAAATGGAGGATCTGATCCGCCACCGCGCGCGCCGCGGCGCCGCTGATACGCACCACGCCGAGGCCGCCACGCCCTGGAGGAGTGGAGATGGCAACGATCGTGTCGCCGAGATTCACAAAGGAAGTTGCAGGTTAGGGACGCCGGCCACGGTCCCCGCCGCCCGGTCCGCCGCGGCGATCACCGCCGGGGCCGCCGCGTCCGCCGCCGGGACCACCACGACGATCTCCACCACGTCCGCCACGATCACCACCGCGTGGGCCGCCCGGTCCTCCACGGCGATCACCGCCTGGGCCGCCGCGGTCGCCACTTCGCCCGCGCGGGGGTGGAGGCGGCGAGGGCCTGGGCGACGACGGCATATCGGCCGGATAGATCACCACGTTGCGGCGCGGTTCCATGCCTTCGCTTTCGCTGCGGATATCGGTCTGGTCGCGCAACACCAAATGGATAAGCCGCCGTTCGCGGCTCGACATTGTATTGAAACGGAACGGACGGCGCGCCTCGCGCACCTGGTCGGCGGCGAACAGCGCGTTCGCCCGAAGTTCCTCGATGCGCATGAGGCGCATGTCATCAATGTCGAAGCGGATCCGGCTATGGTCGTCGTGCGGGATACGCAGCGCCTCGATGGTGAGGTGCTCCAGCGCCAGCAGAGCTTCGGCGCGATTTTCCTGGAGCAGCTCCAGGTCGCGCCCCGAAAACCGGACGACGATGTCCGGGTTCTCGATCTCGGGATGCGGATCGCTCCCGACGGCCAGTTCTACTTTGAGATCCCAGCCCGCAATTCTGAAGAGCTTCTCCAGAAACGCTTCAATCTTGGGCCCGTGCTCGCCTAGGGTGTATTTGCGGTCGCTCACACTCACATCCCGTTCGAATAAAATCTCGCAGGCGGTGCCTTACTTCTTGGGGTTCCGCTTGGCGGCCGGCACGGTCGTCGTCGGCGGTGCGGGAGCAGCGGCCATCCGGTTGAAAAACCACTGCTGTATCAAGCCAACCAAGTTGCCGGTCAACCAGTATAACACCAGGCCGCTGGACTGCCCGTAGAACATGAATCCCATAAACAGCGGCATCAACATCATCACTCTTTGCTGCGACGGATCGCCGGATGTGTTGGGAGTCATCTTCTGCAGAACAAACTGCGAAGCGATCATCAGCACAGGCAGCACTCTTATGGCGAGGTCCTCTGGCCGCGACAGATCGTTCACCCACAACCACTGTGCGCCTCGCATCTCGATTGAAACGCTCAGCACCGTATAGAAGGCGATGAAAAAGGGAATCTGCAGCAACATCGGCACACAGCCTGAAGCTGGATTCACCCCATGCTTCTTATACAGCGCCATGATCTCTTCATTCTGGTTCTGCTTCTTTGGGTCGCGCATGCTCAGCCCGGCATACTTGTCGTTGATCTTCTTCACCTCGGGCTGGATGACGCTCATCGAACGCATCGACTTAAGCGAGGTGTACTTCAAAGGCAGCAGAACGAAATTGATGATGACGGTGAGAATGACAATCGCCCAGCCGTAGTTGTGAATGTACTTATCGTTTAACCAGTTCAGCGCCAGGAAAAGCGGCTTGGCAATGATGCCAAACCATTTGCCCCAATCGACTAATTGCTCAAGTCGCGGGGAAATGCCGCGCATCAGGTCAAGGTCTTTAGGGCCCAGGAAGAGCTGGAACTGGTTGACCGCCTCGCCGCCAATGGCGACACCGGCAAACAGATCCTCCTTCGCATCGATCGCGTTCGGCAGCTTGTCGTTAACGAAGTGAACCTCGAAAGGCGAGTTCTCTTCCGGAAGGGCGACGGCGGCAAAATAGGTGTCCTCAAGGCCGGCGAAGGCATAGTTGCCGCGTTGGATCATCACGCCTCCTGGGACGTCACTGCCGGCGTGGCTGACAAGGCTCTGCGCGTCGCGGTCGTAATAGACCGCGTGCTGCGAAGCCGCCGCGCCGATCACGGTTTCGTCCCCAAAGCCGCCGCGCCAGCTCAACAGATGCTGCTTCGGGGCGTTACCCTCGCGTAGTTCGCTCGTCGCTCGCGCCAGGTAGCTCTTGCTGGAAAATCGGAACGACTTCTTCACGTAGGTGCCGCCGGAGGAATACTCAAAGTCGATGCCCAGCTTGTCATCGGACGGTTTGGCCGAAAAGAGAGCCTTGTTAATCTCATGGGCGCCTTGCCCATCGCGGTAACGGATCGCGAATGGACCGTTCACCTTGCCCGCGGCTCGCGAGTTCACTACTTCCAGTGGCTTGCCCGCGCTGTCCTTGTAGTTCTTGAGTACCCAGCTCTTCACCAGCGCGCCACGGTTGGTGAAGGTGATCTTATACACCTCGGTCTCGATGAAGTAGTCTTGCTCGCGTTCGGCGGTGACGGTAGTGGCCGTTTTTGGCGCGGCCGCCGGTGTTGCCGCCGGCTTGGGTTCCGCGGCGGCCGGCGGCTTCGCGGCGCTCGGTGTCAGCTCGGCCTTGTTTTCGACCTTTTTTGGCTCTTCCGGCGGCTTCGGCAGAATGTATTGCGACACCAACAGCACTACACCCATCAGGCCAAAGGCGATTAACAGCCGCGTCTCCATGGCCAGTTCCTTTTTCTTGGGACCGCCCACGGACTTCTGACCGCCTGAAGGTGGCTGAGGGGTCAGCTCGCCGGAATTCTGTTCACTCATGGTACGGGATCGAAACCGCCTTCCTGTAGGGGATGGCACCGGGACAGGCGCCGAAGACCAAGCCAAACGCCGCGCACGACGCCGTGGCGGTTAACCGCTTCGGCCATGTACACCGAACAGGTAGGATGAAAGCGGCAAGCGTTGGGGAGGTAGGGAGAGAGCCACTGCTTATAGATACGGAGGAGGGCGACTACCAAGTTCCGCATACGCGAAAGACCCTTTCCACTTCCCGCCGCAGCTCCGTAAAGGGAGCTTGGAGCACGGAGTTCCTGGGATGGAACACCAGATCGCGGCCTGCCACAAGCTGGCGTAACTCAAGCCGTATCGCTTCCCGCATACGGCGCCGAATCCGGTTCCGGATCACGGAATTTCCCAGCCGCCTGGGAACGGTAAAGCCAATGCGTGCGAGCGGGGAGCTTGGATTAACCGCGCAAATCGCCATGAAAAAGGGACCGCTGACCTTCCTGCCATGATCGTAGACCCGCTTGAATTCAGCGGTTTTCAGCAGCCGCGCGGATTTCGGAAATGAATGGCCGGAGGGTGGCTGATCTGGATTAGCGCTTGCCGTGTCGGACGTTTCGTTCGTCGCTAACGGAGAGCTTCCAGCGGCCCTTCGCCCGGCGGCGCGAGAGGACAGCCTGCCCATCCTTGGTCTCCATGCGCACACGGAATCCATGCGTCTTGGCCCGCTTGCGATTATTCGGTTGAAAAGTACGTTTCGGCATCGTGGTTCATCCTTCTCAGGAACGGGCCAACCCCGGCAACTGTGCACAAGGGGAGACACACAAACCCTGAGGTTCGGCAAAAGCCGAATCCACAGAATAGCAGATTTCGGCGGGTCGTGGCCTGCCTGCGTCAGTTCACAAGCGATCTGAAATGACGGAAAATCGCTTCTGCCGGGGCCTGCTGGTGGACTCGCTCCGCAATTTCGCGACCCTCCGTGCGGTACGTTTCAGCGCCCGTTGTCCGATAGAGCGATACGAGAGTCCAAACCATGTCCGCTTGATACAGCACGCGATACGGGTCGGTCGCGACGATGTCTCGTTGTCCGGCAAGGGCACGCTCTAGCCAAGCCCGCGCGGCAGAGGTATCGCCCGCCTTTGCGTACGCCTCGCCAATAAATCGGTGCACCGCGGCTTGGTCGCGCCCGTGCTCGACATCGTTCGGCGTCTCCCCTAGGAGCGCCGCATACTCCCGCTCCACTTTGAGCAACTCCCGGACGGCTCGTCGCAGGGAACTCTCCGTCCGCGCCAGAGCGGTTCGCGACAACAACTCGCGCCGGGACAGCCGTATATCCCTAGGATCGAGCTTGCGAGCTTGTGCCGCGGCATCCGCGGCAATCGACCAATGTTTCCGTGCGAGCGGAATGTCTCCCATGTTCGGTTCGTCAGCTTCGCCGTAGCGATTCGCCAGATCGTGGTGCATAAAGGCGAGCAGGAAGAGCCGCTCCACTCGAGGCAGATCGGCCTCGCTCAAATCCGGCATGATCGCCAAGGCACGTTTCATATGTTCAGTCGACATCTTCAGATCGCCGCTGCTTCGGTATGCCGCAGAAAGGGAATGGTGCGCGTTGCGCTCTGCCAGCAGCGCCTCCGCTCCACCTCCCTCTTTTCGCCAGAGAGAAATGTGCCGCAGCAACTCCCTGTAATGTGCAAAGCACGCGTCCACGTCGCCCAGGCGGAGCGCTGTCAATCCCAACCTGCTAGCTAGGACTGCCCGTAGTTTCGGCGTCATCGCGCCCAAGGCCTCCATACGGGTTCCGGCCTTTTCCGCGTCCGCGCTTAGCCGCCGGATCTCAGCCGCGTTGCCCGACTGCACCAGTAGATCGGTCAAATTAAACTTCACGTTCAACAACTCGCGCCAATCCGCCGCGTCCGCTGCCGGGCGCTGCGCCAGCGCCATCCAGAGCGCGTGCGACTTCTGCATGCTCTCCAGCGCGGCGAGGCGCTGACCCAGATTCGACATGGATGGATGGCCTTGTATCACCGCTACGCGATAGTAGCCTTGGGCCAGTTCGCGTTCCAGCCCGACGTCTCCCCGCGCGCCCGCCGCCAACCGGTCAAGGTAGGCCACCATAGTTTCTATCAGGTTGGCGCGCAGGGGGAGTGATCCGGGCAGTTTCGCCAACTGGCGCTCGTGCGAATCCATCAGATAGGCGATCAGGGTACGCGCTTCGTTAAATCGCGAGCGCGCCAACTCCGCTTCCCTCTCCGCTCTTGCCGCTTGCCACGAAGTCGCCACAATTCCGCCGACGAGCGATAGCGCGAGCACCACCGCTGCGCCCGCAGCCATCCGATTTCGCGCCACGAACTTGGATGCCCGGTAGCGCGCGCTTTCTCCGCGCGCCACCACCGGTTGCCCCCGCAAATAGGAGCGCAGATCCTCGCTCAGCTCCGCGACGGAGGCATACCGCCTTTCCGGCTCCTTGCGCATCGCCTTGAGGACGATGTTGTCCAGATCGCCTCGCAAGGCACGGCGAGCGGCGGATGACGCGTCCGCGGCCTCCGACGGCAATGCCGGCGGTACCTCGCACACCACGCGTTCGATGTCGGCTGGCGTCCGGCTTGTGAACCGGTGTGGACGCGTGCCGCTCAACAGCTCGTACAAAACCGCGCCAAGCGAGTACACGTCCGCCGCCGTTGTGACACTTTCGCCACGCACCTGCTCGGGGCTTGCGTAGTCCGGCGTCAGAATCGGAACCTCGGTAGCCGGCGCGCTCGGCTGCCGGTCAAGCGTCTTCGCGATTCCGAAGTCGACAAGCTTCGGCAGGCCGTCGTGCGTTACCAGGATGTTTGCGGGTTTCAGATCGCGGTGGATCACCAGGTTCTGATGTGCCGCGTGGACGCCTTCGCATACCTTCCGGAAGAGATCGACGCGCTCGGCGATGCTTGGCTTGTGTGTATCGCAATACTCGGTGATGGGGACGCCTTCCACAAACTCCATCACCAGGTAAGGCATCCCCGCCAAGGGACCTTCGCCTTCCCCCACCACGCCCCCGTCCAGCAGCCGCGCAATATGGGGATGCTCAAGCCGCGCGAGAATCTCCCGCTCGGCGAGAAAACGCTCCCGCGATCCGGCGGACCACGCGCTGACACGCACAAACTTGATCGCCGCCGTTTTCGTGAACTCGCCATCAGCTCGCTCGGCGCGGAAGACCGAACCCATGCCGCCTTCGCCGAGCGGCCCCACCAGGCGCCACGCGCCTACCCGCAACCCTTGGAACGCGCCGGGTTCGGATTCCAGCTCGAGAGCCGCGCCCGCGATAGCGGGAGAAATCAGATCGAGCCCTTCAGCGCGCAATAGCGACTCGACTTCAGCCCGCAGCACGGCATCGCCACCGCAGGCCTCGGCCAGAGCGCGCTCGCGGTCGCCCTCCGGTAGATCCACTACCGACTGAAAGATCGAATCGATGCGTGCCCACTCCGGCGTTGTCATGGCGCGCCAAGCATCTCGCGGTTCAGGAAGGCGCGGGCGGCGCGCAACTCGCGGCCTACTGTCGCAATGGAAATGCCCACCATCACGGCGATCTCCTCCTTCTCCAATCCGCCGAAATAGTGCAGTTCAATCACCTGGGCCTTCCGCGCATCCAATTTCTCCAGGGCGCCCAGCGCGTCGTCCAACGCGAGCACGTCCGCGCCCTTCTCCAGAGCCGGCTGATGGAAGTCCTGAAGTGTGGTTCGCAGATTCGGGCCTCGCTTCCCTGCCTTTCGCCGCCGCGCATGGTCCACCAACACAAGCCGCATCAGGTGCGCTGCGACGCCCAGGAACTGTGTACGGCTTTTCCAGTCCTGATTCTGACCGAGCAGGCGCAGATAGGTTTCGTTCAAAAGCTCGGTCGCCTGCAGCGTATGGCCGTTGGCTTCCCGCCGCAGGTAGGCGCGTGCCACCTTGTGAAGCTCGCTGTATATAAGCGGCGTCAACTGGTCCGCGGCCGATTGGTTTCCTGCGGACCAATCGTTCAAGAGGCGCGTAATGTCGGCCGGCGAGCTGGACATGAACAGCGAGAGAGTACTCGCTATTCATGCCTCAACCCGCCAGCCGCCGTCAAGTCGTCAGGCCCTCCTCCGTGCCCGACGACGAGCCATACCCGCCAACACGAGGCCCGCGCCCACGAGCGCAATCGACGCAGGCTCGGGCGCCTCGGTTGTTCCTCCACCGGGTTCGTCAAAATCCCAGTTCACGATGCGCGGATACCATCCGGGCTGGAATCCATACATCAATGGATGATTCGGGGTGAGCGTATCCAACTCAGCGGCGATTGCCATGCCCTCGGCCGGTGTGTGCGCCAAGCCGATGTACCACACGAACATGATGAATTCGGCCGGCTGAATCGTGACGTCGTAACCGCCCACGATGCCCTGGTTGCCCGCGGCCTGGAAGTAGGTCGTCGTGCCGGTTCCGTTCGCGCTCGTTGGCGCGAGCGGACTGCCTGGACCATAGAGGGAATAGATCACCGCCGGATCGTTGCCATTCTTAATGGAATCATCCGTGACCACCCAACGGTCATCCGTGCCGAACGTGGTATCGCCGCTCGACGAGCCTTCAATCGCCATGCCTTCATCGGCCCCGGAATTGTTGTGCAATTGGAAGTTAGCGGTGATGGGGCTAAACGTCGGGTTCGCCACAAAGGCCGCAACACGCATCCACGGCGTCGAATTCGGCGCATAGAACTGGCTCCACACGATCAGGTCGTCCATATACAGCGGCGCGCCTGTATAGATCGGCCCCGTCGGGTCGACGTAGAAGTCGGCCGGATTTGGGGAAGCATATGGCGTCCCGTTCACGCGCAGAATGCCGGCTCCGTCCACGCCGTCGTAGTTGTAAACCACGCCGTCCGCATCGGCGAGATACGCTTCGCCGATGCCGAGGCCGCCGGGAATGTTGCTGAACGGTCCCTGATTTCGAGCGAACCGCCATAACCCCACTCCGTTCGCCAGATCCTCGCCCAAACCCAAATCCGGATTCACCGGAGCCGCCCAGGCGGCCCCACATGCCAGCAGCAAGCCAGCCAACGTCCTCCGCATCGATTTCTCCTCCTCTGATTTGCCTTCTGTTTTGATTGCTCAGACGGGACAAGCGCAACAGGCGGGCAAAATCGATCATGGGATACGAAAAATCGCGCATCCCTGCGATATGCTGACCGGAACGGAGTGTCCCCAATGCTCAGCCGAAGAGAACTCGTTCAATCAGCAATTGGCCTTACACTGCCCGCCAGCGTCATTTCACCGTTGCGCGCAGCCATTGAAAAGGCCAAGCCACTCAACCTGAAGATCACCGGCCTGAAGACGTTCGTCGTGAACGTCGGCAACGTGAACTGGGCCTTCTGCAAGGTCCATACGAACCAGGGCCTCACGGGATTGGGCGAAGGCTCTATCACCTCGAAAGAAGCCACGCTTTCCAACGCCATCATGGAGCACGAGCGCTACCTGGTGGGCAAGGACCCCACCGACATCGAGCTGCACTATCAGGCCATGTTTCGCTGGCCACGCTGGCGAGGCGGGCCGATTCTCAATAGCGCCATCAGCGCGGTGGAGATCGCCCTGTGGGACATCCTGGGCAAGGCGCTTGGACAGCCGATCTATAAACTCATCGGCGGCAAGGCGCGCCAGCGTATTCGCCTCTATAAGGATTGCGGTTCCACACCGGAAGCCTTCCTGCAGGCCAAGTCGGAAGGCTACACCGCCGCGAAGAGCGGCTTCATCCGCGTGGACAACGACCTGGTGATTCCCAACTTCGCCGTGCGCGAGGGAGCGAAAGCGCTAGAGGCCGTGCGCAAAGCCGTTGGCGACGATTTCGACATTTGCATTGACGCCCATGGCAAGCTGACCACAACCATGGCGATCGACTTCTGCACACGCATCGAAGAGCTGCGGCCTTTCTTCGTCGAAGAGGCGACGCAGCTCGAAGACTTGGGCGAGCTCGAACTCCTGCGCCAGAAAACGAAGGTGCCGCTAGCCACCGGCGAGCGCTCCTTCACCAAGTACGGATTCGCCGACTTCTGCTCACGCCACCTGGTGAACATCATCCAACCCGACGTCTGCCACGCCGGCGGCATTCTAGAGATGAAGAAGATCGGCGTGATCGCCGAGACCTACCGCGTGGAAATGGCGCCCCACAATCCGCAAAGCGAAGTATCGACGCTCGCTTCGTTGCACGTCGACGCCACGACGCCCGCCTGCACGATTCAGGAATACAATCCCAATTCGCAACAATGGGTGAAAGATTTGTTTTATGGCGGCGCCGTCCAAGTGAAAGACGGATTCGCCGAACTACCCGACCGGCCCGGTTTGGGCGTAGATTTGGATGAGAAGGTCGCGGCGGCGCATCCGTACAAACCGGTGAACCGCCCGAAATACGTATTTCAGGACGGAGGCATCGCGGACCATTGATCAAGGCAGTCCTATTGCTATCGGCGCTGATGCTTGCCGCGCAGGCAGCCGACACGGAGCGCACCCTCGCGGAGTGGATCATCCGCTACAACGGCGGCGTCACGTTGGAAAGCTCCACTCGGGAGATACGCAGCCTTTGGGCGCTGCCCGAAGGCGACTTTCGCGTCGTCGCGGCGGACCTTACTGGAACGCTCATTACGCCCGAGGAGCTCTCGCGGCTTGCGCAACTCCAGCATTTGAAGGAACTACATCTACCCGGTCCGATGTGGAACGAAGGCGCGGGCAGCCGCCGCGACTCGAATAAGGATCTGGGCAGCCTGAACAAACTTCACTCGCTAGAAAAGCTATTCTTCAGCGTCCACTTCCTCACCAACATCAACATCCAGGACAAGGGTATCGAGGAACTGAAGGACCTCAAAAACCTGCGAGAGCTGCGGCTGCAGCAATCGCGTGTCAAGGGGCACACCCTCGCCGTCTTTCCGAACCTTACGTCCCTCGACCTTACGTATTCGCAGTTCGACGACGAAGGCATGGCCTCGCTGTCGCGCATGCCGAACTTGCGCCGGCTCCTTTTGAAGGACACGCTGGTCACCGACGCCGGCGTTCACCACCTGGCCGGCCTCACAAAGCTGGAGCATCTCGATTTGTACGGCTGCCGCATCACCGACGCCGGCTTGGCACAGTTGAGCAAGCTTACCTCGCTGCGCAAGCTGAACCTCCTCGGTGCGCCCATTACTGACGAGGGGCTGCGCGCCATTGCCGGTATGAACGAGCTTGAGGAGCTGAACCTCTACCGCAGCCAGGTGACCAACGCCGGATTGCGCTTGCTGGCGGAAAAAAAGAACCTGCGATCGCTCGATCTGCGCTACGCCCGCGCGACCAAAGCGGGCGTGGATCAGTTGACCGCGGCTCTGCCCGCGCTGCGCGTGAATTTCCTTGCCGGCGCGCAGCAATTGTCGAAGACCGTGAAAGTGCCCACGCAAATCACGGCCATGACGATGAGGACCTTCGTCCAGGCGCTCGGGGGACAGGCAGAGTTGCAACAAGGGAAATTGACTGCGATCTCTTTGAGCGGCACGCCGGTGGTCGACCGTCATTTGGACTCGCTCGCCAAGCTGGCCAGCGTGCGCAAACTGAACCTGTCCGCAACCGAAGTGGGGGATGTCGGTGTCGCCGCGCTTGCTTCCCTAACCGCGCTTGAAGAATTGGACCTGAGCCAGACCACCGTTACCGACAACGGCCTTTCCAAGCTCGCCAAGCTGCCGAAGTTGCGCCGTTTGGTGCTGAACAATTCAGGCGCCCGCGGCCTGGGCCTCGACGGCTTTCCCGCGCTCGAAGAATTGGAGATGTCAGGCGCTCCCGTCCGCGATGCCGGGCTGGAGGTGATCGGCAGGCTCTCCGGGTTGAAGCGCCTGAAGCTAAGCATGACCGATGTGACCGGTCCCGGCCTGAAGCACCTGCGGGCGCTCACTCGCATGGTGGATCTCGACCTCGCCACTACCGATATTGACGACGACTCGATGGAACACATTGCCGCGCTCACCTCGCTTCGCTCCCTCAACATCAACTACAACCCGATCAACAACTACGGTTACGTGCTCCTTTCGTCGCTTCCCGCGCTCGAAGAACTTCAATCCGTTCGCACGCGGATCACGGACGAAGGGCTCCGCCATATTGCGGGGATGAAGACGCTCCACACCTTGAACCTCAACTACACCGGCATTACGGCGAAAGGCCTTGCACTCATCGCGGGCCTGCCGGAGTTGCGCGATCTCCGCCTGGATTCGGCGACGATTGGCGATAGCGAAGTCGACGTGCTCACCTCGTTCCCGAAGCTCGAACACCTGAACGTCTATCACACGCTGCTAACCGAAAAGGGTCACGATACTCTGCAGCAGAAACTGCCCAAGGCCCGCATCGTCTGGGATCGCGAATCCTCATTGCCCACCCGGAGGAAAAGCTGATGCGAACCGCCTCCGCATTTCTATTCGCCACGGCGCTTGCCGTTGCGGCGAACGACTGGATTACCGCGTTAGACGGGAAAGCCGAGCTTGCGCCCGACGGCTCCGTCCGCGCGCTCAGTTTCCGGCAAGGCTGGGTGAGCGACTCCGATCTGGAGCTGGTCGCCAAGCTGGACAAACTTGAGCGGCTCGATCTTTCGTCGACGCGCATTACCGATCTCGGCCTGCTCAAACTCAAAGATCTGAAAAACGTCCGTGACCTGAATCTCTACTACGCCGAATTAGTCACAGACGAAGGCTTGGCCACGATGCGCAATTGGACGAAGATCGAGCGCATCAACGCGCGCGGAACCAAGGTGACCGACAACACGCTCGCCCTGCTCGCGGGAAAGACTACCATCACCGCGCTCGACATTGGCTATGCCGAGGTCACCGACAGCGGGCTGCAACATCTCTCGACACTGCCGAATCTCCGAGAGCTCTCGTTCGGCGGAAACAAACTCACCGAGGTCGGTTTGCAGGTTCTGCGCACGTTGCCGCAACTCCGTACGCTCGATCTGAGCGGCAGGCAGCGCACCGACTCCGGCCTTTGGTCTCTGGGCACGACCGATCTTGGTCTCGATCCCATAGCGACGGTGGCCGAACTGCGCGAGCTCAATCTCAGCGGACTTGGCATCACAGGGCGCGGCCTGGGCAAACTGAAACCACTCGCCAAGCTCGAGCGCCTTGACGTGCACGCCTGCAAACGCGTAGGTAACGACGCCGCTCCCTTCCTGGCGGCCCTGCCTGCGCTTAAGTGGGTGGACGTTCGCGACACCGCGTTCACAGCGGCTGGTGTGGACGAACTGAAGAAGTTGCGGCCGGATCTTCGGATTGAAGGCGCTCCGGCGGCCAACTAGCTGCTAAAAAATTAGCATTGACAACCGTTCCCGCTGGTGCTAAATATTTAGCATACGCATGCCACCGGACGTTCACGCCAAATTAAGCCGCCGCGAGCGGGAAATGATGGATGTTCTCTACCGGCAGAAAAGCGCCACCGCGGCCGAGGTGCGCGCCGGCATGACTGATCCGCCCAGTTATTCCGCCGTCCGCGCTACGCTTCGCATTTTGGAAGACAAAGGCGCGGTTCAGCACGAAGACCGGGGCGGCACCTACGTTTATATGCCGACGGTTCCACGCGACCGCGCGCGCCGATCCGCCCTGAAGAGTCTCGTCGAGACCTTCTTCGACGGTTCG
>DASRHX010000649.1:0-2820 GCA_035650295.1 Bryobacteraceae bacterium
TTTGGCGCGAGGTGAGGCGGCCATTCGCGGAATCATAGTCGAACAGGACGATGGTGGAGCCTTCCTCCTGGAGGGAGTAGCACCAGCGGCCGTTGGGATGAAAGAAGAAGTGGCGCGGGCCATCGCCTGGCGGCAGCGATACGGACGGAGGATCGTTCGGCGTCAAAACTCCCGTGCGCTCATCAAACTTCCAGACGAAAACGCGATCCAGGCCCAGGTCGGCGTGCAGCACGAATCTGCCGGAGGCATCCGGTAGAATCATGTGCGCATGCGTGCGGTCGTGACCGCTAAAGGCGAAGCTGCCGGGCGGAGCGTTCGTGGCCTTCTTCGGGCCGATGGGGCCTGCATCGTGCTTGACGTCGGTCGCGGTGCCGAGACGACCGTCCGCCAGAATCGGCAACACCGCGACGGAGCCGCCAAAGTAGTTGGCGACCAGTAAGAATCTTCCGGACGGATGAATGCTCGCGTAGGTGGGTCCCGCGCCGCCAGAAGGGACAGTATTGAGGAGAGTCAATTGTCCGCTGGTACGGTCAATCGCGAAAGCGCTGATTGTTCCTTCTTTGGCTTCGCCGACTCGATCGGTTTCATTGGTGGAGTACAAGCGAGTGCCGGCGGCATTCAAAGCGAGGCAGTTCGGGCTGGTGCCCGATTCATAGATGCCAGCCGGCGTCAAGGCGCCGATAGAACGATTCACTTCGAAAAGATGAATGCCACGGCCATTTCCCGGCGGCAAATCCACCTGGGTCGGTAGCACATCGCGCAGCGGGGAACTGAAGGTTCCAACATAAGCTATGAGCGGCGCTTTCGGCGCTCCCGACCGAGCCATGAGCGGGGCACACCCGGCAAGTACAGCGGATGCTTTCAGAAAGGAACGACGGGAAAGTTCTGCTGAAAGTGAATGAGCTTGCATCGTCGCTGGAACCTGAAGCAAGGCGCTTTGCGAGTCGAGATAAAGAGAGTGGAACTCGCCAGCGACTGTATCCGTTCGTGACTATGGAGCTCCGTTCCGGTATGTTGCGTCCTCGACCGAGTGAACGAAGTCACCCGCATTCTGGATGCGATTGAGCATGGCCAGCCTGAGGCAGCGGAGCAGTTGCTGCCGCTGGTGTATCAGGAATTGCGCAAGCTGGCGGCCCACAAAATGTCCGGTGAGGCGGGCGGGCACACGTTGCAAGCGACGGCACTGGTGCATGAAGCGTGGATTCGATTGGTGGGGCCGACAGGCCCAGGACAGCAATTTCAAAATCGTGAGCATTTCTTCGCGGCAGCGGCGGAAGCGATGCGGCGTATTCTGGTGGATCACGCGCGACGCAAGAAGAGCCTCAAGCGAGGGAGCGGAGCGGTCGCGGAACAGTTCGACGAAGCTGCGTACATTGTCTCAGCGCCACCGGATGAATTGCTGGCCGTGAATGATGCCTTGGATCGGCTGGCAGCCCAGGATGCTCCGGCGGCCCAGTTGGTGAAGCTGCGGTATTTCGTCGGCATGACCATGGAGGAAGCGGCTTCTGCGCTTGGCATGGCGCCGCGCACGACGGAACGACTCTGGACGTACGCGCGGGCCTGGCTTAAGCGGGAGATGGGCAAAAGCGCCTGAAAAGCCCCCGATTTTGACGGACTTTCGATCCAGATTACGCTTTACTGTGGGAGATCATGGCTGCTGAAGTCCAATCGCCCTCCGAACGCGAAATCTTCCTTGCCGCGCTGGAAAGGGAAGGCCCGGCGGAACGTTGCGCCTTTCTGGAGAGCGCTTGCGCGGGCAATCGAGAGTTACGCGAGCGAGTGGAGGCTTTACTTAAGGAGCAGGAGCAGTTGGGCACTTTCCTGGAAACCCCTGCCTTGGAGAAAACGGTCCTCATTCCCGGCGGACCGAACTTCGCCCGATCCGGTTCGGAGAAGCCGGGGGATCGTGTCGACCGCTACAAATTGCTGGAAAAGATCGGCGAGGGCGGCTGTGGCGTCGTTTACATGGCTGAGCAAGAGGAACCGGTCCGGCGGCGTGTGGCGCTGAAGATCATCAAGCTTGGCATGGATACGCGGAGCGTCATCGCGCGCTTTGAAGTCGAGCGGCAGGCGCTGGCGATGATGGACCATCCGAACATCGCCAAAGTTTTCGACGGTGGCACAACGAGCACGGGCCGGCCGTACTTCGTCATGGAGTTGGTCCGCGGAGTGAAGATCACCGATTACTGCGACGAAGATAATTTGTCCACGAGCGAGCGGCTCGAGTTGTTCATCCAGGTTTGTCATGCGATCCAGCACGCGCACCAGAAAGGCGTCATTCACCGCGACATTAAGCCTTCGAACATCCTGGTGACCCTGCACGACAGCAAACCCGTTCCGAAAGTGATTGATTTCGGGATTGCGAAAGCCATCGAGCAGCGGCTCACGGACAAGACATTGTTCACGCAATTCGCGGCATTTATCGGCACACCGACCTACATGAGCCCTGAGCAGGCCGAGATGAGTGGCCTCGATATGGATACGCGCAGCGACGTTTATTCCCTGGGCGTGCTGCTATACGAATTGCTGACGGGCAAAACTCCGTTCGACGCTGAAACGCTCATGCGCGCCACGATCGAGCAATGCCGCCGCACTATCCGCGAGGAGGAACCGCCCCGCCCTTCCACTCGGCTGGCGTCAATGCCGCGCGTCGACCTTACGACCACGGCCAATCGCCGCCGGAGCGATGCGCCGAAACTGGTTTCGTCATTGCGCGGCGACCTGGATTGGATCGTGATGAAGTGCCTGGAGAAAGACCGCACACGCCGTTACGCGACCGTTCACGATCTCGCAACGGAAGTGGAGAATTACCTTAAAGGC
>DASRHX010000650.1:0-2117 GCA_035650295.1 Bryobacteraceae bacterium
GACCCGACTGGTGGCATGATCCTGCTCGATGGCCGTCCGATTCAGGACTACGACCCCGTCGACCTCCGCCGCGAGATCGGTGTCATCTTCCAGGACTACATGCGCTATGACATGCTGGTCCGCGAGAACATCGGCTTTGGCCGCATCGAGCAGCTTGCCGAGCAGCAACGTATCGTCGACTCCGCCCGCAAGAGCATGGCGGAGCCGGTCATTGCTGGACTTCCGCTGGGTTTCGACAACATGCTCGGGCGCCGCTTTGAGGGCGGCGCGGACCTTTCCGCCGGCCAGTGGCAGAAGATTGCGCTCGCTCGCGCTTATATGCGCGACGCCCAGGTGCTCATCCTTGACGAGCCCACGGCGAGCCTCGATGCACGCGCCGAATATGAGGTTTTCCAACGCTTCGCCGAACTGACCCGCGGCAAGATGGCCATCCTCATCAGCCACCGCTTCTCCACCGTGCGCATGGCCGATCACATATTGGTTTTGGAAAACGGGTCCATCCTCGAGTCCGGCAGTCATGAACAATTGCTGGCCCTGGGTGGGCGTTACTCCGAACTCTTTGAATTACAGGCTGCCGGCTATCGCTGAGCGGACGCAATCTCTTCACTGCGCCGCTGGCCGGGTCCACTCCTGTATCCAATCGAGAAAGGTCTGGTACCACAACGCCGAGTTTTGTGGCTTCAGAATCCAGTGGCCCTCGTCGGGGAAAATCATCAGCTTCGATGGCACGTTGTTCATCTTGAGGGCGGTGAACAGTTGAAGCCCCTGGCCGTAAGGAACGCGGTAATCCTGTTCTCCGTGAATCACGAGGGTTGGCGTTTTGAAGCGGCTGGCAAATTGGGACGGCGACCACTTGGCATAGGTTTCCGGCGTTTGCCAGGGCAGACCGCCGAACTCCCATTTGGTGAACCACAGCTCCTCGGTCTCGCCGCCCATGCTTGGCAGATCGTATACGCCCGCGTGCGACACAAAGGCCTTGAAGCGTTCCGTGTGGCCGAGAAGCCAGTTCACCATGTACCCGCCGAAGCTACCGCCGGCTGCGGCAAAACGGTCGCTGTTGGCCCAAGGCTGTGCAGCAACGTAGTCGGTTACGGCCATGATGTCGTCGTACACGCGGCCTCCCCAATCTCCACTTATCTCATCCGTGAATTTCTGCCCGTATCCCGTGGATCCTCTGGGATTGGGCATGACGACCACGAACCCCGCGGCGGCGAAAACCTGCGGATTCCAGCGATAGCTCCAACTCTCACCCCATGCGCTCTGCGGCCCGCCGTGAATGAGGAACAGCACGGGATACTTCTTACCCTTGTCGAAGTCCGGCGGCTTCACTACAAAGCTATGAACGCGCGCCCGGTCCGGTGCATCGACCCAAAAGTCCTCCAAGCGCGTGAGCGTCGTTCGGTTCAAAATGGCCTCATTCAAACGCGTCAACGCAACCGGCGCCCCGCCGATAGAACTGGCCTTGTAGATCTCCGCCGGCGACGATCCCGAATGCTCGGCATAAATCAAGTTCCGGCCGTCGGGAGTGAATTGCGGATCGTCCATGTGACTGGCGCCCGCCACTACCGGGCGGCTGGCCCCGCCGGTCACGGGAAGCATGTGAATATTCGCCCGTCCGCGGTCCTCCACGAGGAAGAAGATGCGTTTTGAATCCGGCGCCCACGAGATGCCCTGAACGTTGAGATCCAGGTTGTCGCTGCGGCTGGTGGATCGGCCCGTTTCCCGCTCGAGCAACATCAGCCGCCAGCGGTCGCTTTCGAAACCGGGGCGCGATTGAGCGAGATAGGCGATGTACCGGCCGTCGGGAGAATAGACCGGGCCATTATCGGCCGCTGGGTTCTCGACCACTTTGCGTGGCTCGCCGGCATCGGTGAGAGAAACCACGAATAGGTCCGAATTCGTGCTTGTGGCGGGTTCGGCATCCGTCTTCATGACGAAACAGATCTCGTTGCCGTCCGGCGCGAGGGCATAATCGTCGGCGCCGCCCAAGGAGAACGGAGGAACCTCCCGCGTGCCCGGAGTCAGATCCTTGGCCTCACCGCCTTCGGTGGGGATCATGAGGATGTGCTTGCGGCGGGCACCCTGCCACGTATCCCAGTGACGGTAGAGCAGCGAGG
>DASRHX010000651.1:0-3648 GCA_035650295.1 Bryobacteraceae bacterium
TCTTACTGCCAGTCTCCTCAGGTGGGGGCTGCTTCGCTCGCTCTTCGCAAAACGCATTCCCGAAAGGTCCACAATATTGAGGGTGATGCTCGACGAAGCGAACCCCGGTACATTGGTCGAGCGAGAGATCGTCCTCGATCATGAATTCCGACGTGAACGCGGTATTCCAGTAATATTTGCCGTCGTAGAACCGCAGTGGTCCTTGGTCTATTACCGGATTATAGGGCTGGATCAGCCCGGGCGGGATGTCTCGATTGGACAGAAGCAGCCTATAGGCTTTTGGCTGGTAGTTCATAGATTCGACCCAGTAGACTCTCCTGCCGCCGATGAGATCAGGCCATGCGAATTGGAATTCGACGGTCCCATAGATCGAGCCGAAAGCCCACGTGTTGGCCGACACCCAAGCGACGCTGACCCGTGATTTGTTCAGCTTGCTTTGATCGTAAACAAGGCCAGCCTTAATTTGCCCGTCTTCAATGATCCTGCGGGCAGCTTGCACGTGAGCAATGTGGCGCACGGTCGTCAATTCGATCGAGTTCCCTGGCCGATTACGATGCGGAAATCAGTCCACTCAGGCATGCCGAACTCCCATTCCGCGCAGCTCAGTCTTGCGGGCCTTCGGCCATCCGTAGCACGATCAGGCGCGGTGGCCGCCGGTGACAGGACCGGCCGCCACCGCCTTCGGTCTTGGCGCGACATGTTCAAGGCGACGGCCAAGCTCTACGAGAAACCACACAAAGTGCTGGCCGAACATACGGTTCTAGCCCGGATTTCTCACACTAAATAGGCGCATCGGGGCGCCGAATCAGCGAAACCCATAGTTTTCGCTTATCCCCCGCCATCAAGTAATGTCGCACATTTATCTTCCGGGCTGTGAACCGGTTCACGTTCCTGCAACGACTAAGGGAAAATAGCGATATGGCGGACGGATGACGCTTACTCACAAAGAGGTAAGTCATGAGAATGACGGCAACTGAAAGGGGTTTCGCGCCGGAAGCGGTAGAATACTTGCGTGATTCTTTCTCAAAATTGGCCAATAATTCGAGGATCGTGAACAATCTCATGGTATGCGGCAGCATGACGCAGCAACAGGCCCGTCGCGCACTGCGGTGGAAAACGAATCCGATCGTGTTCTTCCAACCGCTCTCAAACCACAAATGCGCCAACTCCGTGGGAGACGCTAAGTGCGCCTTCAACGCCGCCAATAACTGCATCGAAGTCAATAGCGATTGGCTCGACGCTTGGGACACCACTGGTGGGCTGTTAAGCACCCCTTCGGGCTTGTTGGTGCCGAACATCGGTGTGGCTATGCTCCACGCCCTGTGCCACTGGGGAAACTTCAAGGCCAAAGTAAAGGAAACGGCAGAAATGGGCTTTGAGTTCGAGCGGATGACTTATGGCACTACGTTTTGATCGCGTCGGCCAGCCGGTCAAGGCCACAGGTGCTCCGGCGCACGCCGTAGGCGTGCTTTCCTGCTGCTGCGCTCACCCGCTTCTAGCTTCGCGGGCGGGACGGCCGCGCATACCGCGCTGGGCGGCACTGTCATTCTCGCATCCGAACAAGCAATCAAGAAATTGCTCGACGAAACGTGTCCCCCCGGACGGCTGCGGTTGATCGAATGGAGTTCAATCGAGACCGTAGTGACGCAGGTGGAGGATTAGGTGCCGTCGCGGGACCGGGCCTTCATGACGCCCGCGCTCGCCTCTTCCATCAGTCGCCTCAGCTCGCGCTCCAGCTCAGCGATGTACGCATCGTCGGCGGCGATGATCTCCTCCACCATCTCACGCGGCACCGCGCCCCGCTCGACCATCCGCCACATGCCAACGTACGGGTCGCGTCTAGTTGGCACGCCGCGCCTCCTCGATCAGCCGCAGCAGCTGGCGCTGCCCCAGCGCCTTGGATTCGAACAGCGACGTGTGGAAGCGCGCCCTGGTCGGTATCCCGCGCTGGTTCATCTCATTCACGAGCACATTGAAGCTGTCGGTCAATTGGCGCAGGCTCATGTTCTCGACGCCAACGCTGGCGATGCGCGCCAGCTCAACCGGCATCTCCCGCGCCAACGCCCTCAGCCGTCGCCGCGCGGTCGCCAAGTTGGGGAAGCGCTTGACCGGCGCGCGCCCGAGCACTGCGGCCATCTTGTTGTATTCGACCACCAACTGCTTCAGCGACGACATCGCGTCCCCTCCTGTGCCTACGGGTAGGAGATAATTCCAGTTGGGGGATTTAGTCAATCACAGATTGTGGGCGCGTCCCAAACTAGCAGGGCGATATTTCCCGGGTCTCTCCTATCGGCAACGTTCCTTGTGGGAGTTTGTCCACGAGATATTCGATGAGGCCATCTTCGTCGAACGTAACGCTCAACTTAGGCGGGGATAATTGGTCGAACTGCCAGGGGAAGCGCCCGTGTGAAACCGCGTTATCACCAAACTCTTGGCTCCATTTTCTGACCCACCACGCCCACAGGTCAGCCGCTTGCAGAGGCAAAAACTCTTCGTCGTCTTCAAAGCGGACGGTCCCATATAGAGCGGCCTTGTCTGGCTGCAGAGCGCTTTGTATGCGTCCCCATGCCCACATCACCTTTTGTTCTTCCGATCTTTTGTCGAAGACAAAATCTATTTTTTCCGTCGCGTCGATGATTGGCCCAATCTCGCTACGGCGCATGTTGATGACATCGGTAAGCGCTCGTAGTCCCAATAAATATGGATTGTTCCATCCGGCCCAATCAATTGTCGTTCCCGGGACTACGATGCGTTGCATCGCCGCACTAATGGTTTCTAATCGAAAGTGTACGGAGACCGCGAATAGAACATATTTCTCTATCACCCGGTAGAATGCGGGAACGTGAGACATGCGCTCCTCGCTTGATGCCATTTCATTCATTTTGAATTGGTAGGCCCCACGCGCGTTTAGCGACCCCCATGGCAAAAGTATTTTCCACTCTTTGCTGAACTCAAGCCAGCGCTCTACGGACGAGACGTAACCAGCCATACAAAACGTGGAACTATCCACGCTCTCGTCAATGAAGGCGAGTAGATTCATTAGTATCCGCTTGCTCCATAGCTGCGGACCCAAGCCACAGATCGACGCCATTACGGCGTCCGCGCCAGGCGAGAGGCCCCCCAGGCGTGATGAGCGTTCATAGCTCACCCGCCCCTTCCGGATACCAATCGGGTGGGGATACGGCAAGCGTACGTCGGCCGGGGAACGGACCAAGCACACCAGTCATCAGCAGTTTGGCCACCGCGGGAGCTGCCTGATGTACAGGTCCGGCGGCAGCGGCGCCTTGGCGCTCCGCTGCTTGACGAAGAGCGGGATGCCCGCCGCCGCACACTGTTCGACAATTTGGTTTTGGGGTGGATCCCTACCCGTAGGAAACCCAGCCAGGTCGGCAACGATACCGAGTAGCTGGTCCACACCATTGCGTCCGACTGGCGCGACGATGCCAAACTCCGCAACATGGGCGCGGATCGCATTGATCACTGAGGTCTGCTGGCGGATGAGTAAATGACCGGTGCGGTGGAGCGTCAGGCAACTTTGCTGCTCCGGTGTCTTGGTAGCGACGAACCGCATATTTGGCCTGGTGACGGCCTCACAAATGGCTTCCGCATCAGTGGCATCGTTCTTCTGCCGCTTGACGTAGGGCTTCA
>DASRHX010000652.1:0-5721 GCA_035650295.1 Bryobacteraceae bacterium
CCGCGACATCGTGTGAACGCGCCGCGAGAAACGCGATCAACCGGCCATAGGAATCCCGCGCCGTGTCTTCGACAACCGTACGCGCCATCGGTTCTCGCATCGCGCTACTTGACGCTTCCCGGCGAGAAGTGTGAACCCAGCAGCGGCCGTACCTCGACCGAAGCATACGCCGCCGCCGGATGCCGCGCCGCCCACTCCAACGCCGTATCCAGGTCCGGCACCTCGATGATCCCGAACCCTGCCAGAAACTCCTTTGTCTCCGCATACGGCCCATCTTGGACCTGTCGCTTGCCATCGCGAACGGTGACGGTCGTCGCCGAACGCGGCGACACCAAACCCGCCCCACCTACAAAAATTCCCGCCGCCATCAGAGCCGCGCCATATGCACGCCCAGCCGCCAAAGTGGCCGCGTTATCGCGCTGTTCGAAATATTCCTGTGGATGGTGAACCAGCAATGCGTATTTCATTTCGTCGATATCATCTCCTAAACCGAAGACGCGCAGCCCCTCCGCATTTCGACATTTGCGCGAATTTTATCCCCTTGCCCCGCCGCCTCCACGCCGTTACCCTGATCTTAATGCGCACCCTGGGCCTGCTTCCCCTGCTCGCCACCGCCTCGCTTGCCGCGCCCACATACACGCGCGACGTCGCACCCATCCTTAATGCCCGTTGCGTCGAATGCCACCGCAAAGGCGAAGCGGCGCCGATGGCGCTTGCCAGTTACACCGAAGCGCGGCCATGGGCCAAAGCCATCCGCCAAGCCGTTGTCACGCGGCGCATGCCCGTGTGGCTCGCCGATCCGTCGCTGGATCATTTCAAGAACGACCGCCGCCTCGCCCCCGAAGAGATCGAAACCATCCGCAATTGGGTCGACGCCGGCGCGCCCGAGGGCAACCCGAAGGATCTCCCCGCGCCCCCGCAATTCACCGAAGGCTGGATCATCGGCAAACCCGATCTGATCGTCGATATGGGCGAGGACTTCGAGGTACCCGCTAAAGGCGAAGTCCCATACAAATACTTCGTCGTCGATCCCGGCTTCAAGGAAGACAAGTGGGTGGAGTCGGTCGAAGTCCGCGCCGGTACGCGCGAGGTTGTACACCACGTCATCGTCTTTCTCATGAACGATCACGAGAAGGCGCTTTCGCGCACCGGCGGCGACCTGCTGGTCGGCTGGGCTCCTGGCGAACAGCCCGTGCAATTGTCCAAGGGCAGCGCCCGCCTCATCCGCGCCGGCACAGTTTTCCGTTTTCAGGTTCACTACACGCCCAGCGGCAAGCCCGCCAAAGATCGCAGCTACGTCGGCCTTCGCTTTGCTCAGCAGCCGCCCCAATTCCGATCGCTCATCGGCCGGGCGATCAATACGAAGATCAAGATCCCAGCCCACGCGCCGAATCATGAGGAGCGCGCCGTCTGGACGGCTACGCGCGACCTTTCGCTGACCGGCCTCATGCCGCACATGCATGTCCGCGGCAAAGACTTCCTCTATACGCTTGTGCGGCCCGATGGCAGCCGCAAGGTTTTACTCAACGTGCCACGCTATGACTTCAACTGGCAATTAGGCTACGACTTCAAGGAGCGCATCGAAGTGCCGAAAGGCTCGCGCATCGAAGTCGTAGCGCACTACGACAACTCTCCCAACAACAAAGCGAATCCGAATCCTGAAAAGGAAGTCGTCTGGGGCGATCAAACGTGGGAAGAGATGCTGATCGGCTGGTTTACCTACCTGATCCCGGTAGATTCGCCAGCGGTGGTGAACGCCGCACAATCACAGCAGCCACGCGCTTCGGCGGGAAGATAAGCTCGATTACACCGCCCCGGTCAGGCTCGGTTTCATACATCTCCTGGTCGTCAACTTCGACGTCGTGCGCGATTTTCGGCGGCAGCCCGAACACATAGTAGTGGCCCTTCTCCTCGCCCGACTCCACCTGGAACCGCCCGTTCGCGGGCAAGGTCAGCAAGGTTGTGTTGCCCATTACCACCGGCTTGTCCAGCGCCGCCTTATCGAGATTCTGCACCTGCCCGTTGCGGAACATTTGCCGCGTTCCACCTGATTGATAAAACCACACGGCGTCATCCTCCCAGCTGGAACGTACGAGCAGCCGCCCGTTCACGGGATCGTGAAAGATGTTCGGCAGGTAGTGGAAACTCAATCCTGGTTGATACGGATTCGCCCACAGGAATTCGTAGGGAATCGAAAACGGTCCGCGCATCAGGAAGCGGTCCTGAATGAGCCAGCCTTGCAGGAACTGGCTTTCCTGAGCATTGGAATCGTAGGCGACCATGGCCAACGCCGCCGCTCGGCTCAACGATGCCACGCGCAGATCCGGCTCGCCATGCGCTTTCATGATGGGGATGCGGTATTCGTTGTCGGGACCTGGGTATGGCGCCGGGTAATGTGCAAGGATGTGGAACACGGGCAGAGAGGCGAAATACTTCGGCGCGCTTTCCCGCAAATCGAGGTCGAAATTGTCGCGCATGGCGTGAAACAGCTCATATAACGCGAAATGCTCGTGTGGTTGGAACACCAGCTCACCCGCCTTCAGTTTGGCCGCGATCGTACTTTGCCACCAACGATCGTAGAGATCTTCGACAACCTTGGAAGTCGCCTCAGCGCCGTGTCCCGCCAGCGCGATCACCGCAAACAGGCGGGAGCGATGGGTAGCGACATCATCGGCGCCAGGTTTTGCAAGTCCGGCCCGCAACTTCGCCTCGAGTTTCGCTGACTCCGCCTGGGTCAGCAGGAGTTGGCACCAATCGAAGACGATCGCCAGCTGCCGCAGGTCCGCGCCCGGACCGAGGGCCCAGTCGACAGCCTGCCGTCCGCGCTGCTGGTTGCCGCTCGCCATGTAATAGGTGGCCAGCGCAAACCCCGGTTCGGGAAACGAAGCGCCGCCCTCTACCAGCGTTTTAAATTGCGACCAACGCATCGTGTCGCGTTCGTGCTCGCGGCGGATGAGGCGGGCACGGCGCTGTGGCAGCAGGAGGCGCGGGTGTTCGACATCCACGCGGTATTTGGCGGCTGATTGTGCCCAGAAGGTGGCCGGTAAACAGAGTACCGGCGTGAGGAGTTGTCTGCGCGAGGGCATCCGACCTGATTGTGTCACACCGACACAGGTACCGCAGCGTGTCACACCGCCCAACTTGCGAGTGTGGTTTTTATCATATTGAAAACAAACAACAAAACGTTGGGCCATCTTTGGCCAACCCCGTGCACACTCAACTGTGAATTGATGGAGTTCACTCTTTAAACCTGAACCCTCTGCTGCAACGGGTAGGCGTGATGAGGATGCTGGGAACCCCCAGTGCTCACGGGATGGAGAATTTTTGTACGTACCATCCAAATCTGATTACCAGTTGCATCAGAGGGGCTTTTTTTGTGGACTGGGCAGCATGGCCGGTGCGCCTCTCCGCTCCAGTGGACTTGAGGGAATTATTCTCCGGCCTGCCAGGGTAGCGCTTTTAGCTTTGCCGCAGCTCCCGGGTGGGGAACAAAATCGGACGCGGGCCCCATTCGTGCGGAGCGCTTCGGGTCGAGAGGCCCCTTAGGAAGCGAAAAGGCGAAACCCTAACCCCAAGAGATTGGGGGGCGGACCGCATCGGGATGTTTGACTCGTTAGCTGAGATCCATTCCGATGCGGTTTTTTTATTTCCCCCCGCGGGCCGAACCTCCGGCGCCGCGCGAACTACCAAGCTAGCGTCCCCGTTCGAGGCACTTCCTCAGAGTTCGGTAAATAGATCGTCCGGCACTTCTCACATCTGTAGATCTCGGCGTCCTCGCCATATTGCCGTTTTAGCTCTTCGCCAAAGAAATACCAGCGCTTCAGGTGACCGGCGCACAGCTTGCCCTTCGCATCCTTCTCATTACAGGCCCTCATGCGTGGCGCGCGCTCCTTCACCTTAGTCCCGTCGGCGAGCGTGCCAACCTGCCGGGATTCGGCCATCGCTCGTTTGGCTTCGGCGTACTTTGGATTGGCCATAGCAGCCCTGCTGACCGGATGATAACACAAAGAAAATACGCAATTAACCGATGTAACGCTTAAGTATGGCGGGCAATGAGGAGGAGAAGACGCTGCGCGCCAGAACCTCGTTGATCCCGGTTGCAACTGCCTTTTGCTTCAGCTCCGCCTGAACGTGCGAAAGGAAGCCAACCACGGGCACCCCGCGTAGCTGTTCGTCGGCCCGTATCGCTTTCGCGAGGTCGAGCGCGGCGAACGAGCGGTCGTTTAAATCCAACAGCAGAAGCGATGCGCCGGCGCGTGCATGCTCCAGCGCTTCATCGCCGGTCCGCGCCAGTTTCATCTCGGCGCCCGCGGCCTTGATGGCGTCATGCACCTTGGCGAGAAAGAATACATCCGTGATGGCGGCGACTATCGTGGGCACGAGGCTGCCGTAATCAGAAGAGCAGTTTCAATCCGAATTGGATCTGCCGGGGATCGCCCGCGCTGGTGATGCGGCCCAGGCTGGCGGCAACCGAGATGTTCGCGCCGGGATTGTTGAAGTTCGCGTGATTCGGCATGTTGAAAAACTCGGCGCGGAACTGCGTCTTGACACGCTCCGTGATCGCCGTGTCCTTGATCAGACTCATGTCGAAGACGATGTCGCCGGGACCGAACAGGTGATTGCGCGCCGAATTGCCGAACGTGAACGGCGTGGGTACCGTGTAGCCGGAGGCATCAAACCAGCGCGTAATGCTGCGTTCGCCGCGCGAGAGATTACCGACTTTGTTCACGTCGGCGCGATTGGCGTACCAGCCCTGTTGCGTCGCACTGAAACTCACGGAAAAGGGTTGGCCCGTGCGCAGGTAAGTGATGCCCGCCACCTGCCAGCCGCCTACGACTTTGCCGGAAACGCCGCCCTGGGTGAGGAACTTTTTCCCCGGACCAAACGGGAATTCGTAGCTGTAGGCCGCGGTGAAGATGTGGCGGCGCACTTGATCGGAGTTGCCGCGGTCATTGCTCGTGTTGTACGGATTCTGTGGCCCGCCCACAATGGGGGTGTTGTCGAGCGACCGGTTCCAGGAATACTCGACCTGCAGGCTGACTCCGCTGGAGTAACGCTTGATCATTTCAACCTGGAGTTGGTGGATGGTGGAGTCGCCCGCGCCTTTCAACATGTTGATGTCGGCCCACGGCTGGTAAGGACGGCGCGATTGAATCGTGGCCGCCTGCTGAACCGCGGGGAGGTTGATGTTGTAGTTGTAAAACGGTAAGTGGCTCGTCTTGTTCCCTACATAGGAAACGCGCATCCCCAGGTTGCTCATCAGTTCGTGCTCGAAAGTGAGGTTCCACTGGTTCGACTCGCTGTTGCGAATGTTGCTTTCGACGATCGTGATCACCGGATTGGCGGAGATTGCGCCGCCGCCGGGGAAGGGACGCGCGAGAGTAAGGGAGGGCGTACGGCCCGCGGTCGACTCGAAGGTTTCCGCTAATAGGAATGGAGGATTGGAAAAGCCCATCTGGCGGAAACCGATGAAGACCGGAAGGAAGTTGTGGTAAATGCCAAAGCCACCGCGGATGACTGTCTTGTTGCCCGCGAACGGCCGAAATGCAAAACCGACACGCGGGGCGAAGTTGTTCGTATCGGCCTTCAGAATGGAGTAGTTGGGATCGAGAGCCGTTGGGTAGGCGTCGAAGAGCCGCTGCTGGCCTTGGGGGGGAAGTTGCGACGACGGAATGATCAGCTTGCCCGTGGCGAAATCAAAGTTGGCCTGGGCGCGGTCCC
>DASRHX010000653.1:0-3445 GCA_035650295.1 Bryobacteraceae bacterium
GAACTCTTCCGCGCCGCCGGACCTTACGGCGAGTTCAGGAAGATCGAGGTCCCGTCCAGCTACCGCACGGTGTCATCGGACCTGCCGGGGCCGGCGGTGAACATCGCCGAGTTCTATGCGCGGTTCGCCGAGGACATGCGAAATGGGACCCATGATTGTCCCGGATTTGACCACGCGGTGACCCGTCACGAGCTCATCGAGGCGGTGGCGGAGTCTGCGGCCACTGGACGGCGGGTGAGCGTGTCGAGCATCCGGGGCCGGCGGCCATGACGCCACTCGGTCGCATCGGGCAGCCCTCGGACATCGCACCGATCGCAGTGTTCCTGGCCTCCGACGAGGCAAGTTGGCTGACGGGAGAAATAATTGTGGCCTCTGGCGGTCTGCGCTAGGCCGCCATTCGCAAGAAGAAACTGGGTTGAGAAAAGGAGATTCAAGTGAACCGTTCAAGCAAAGGAGAATCTATGAACATTGGCGTGATTGGAACTGGAGATATTGGTGCAGTGATTGTCAAAAAGTTAAGAGATGCGGGTTATCCGGTGAAAATGGCAAATTCGAAAGGGCCAGACTCACTCAGAGAGCTCGCGGCGAAAACTGGAGCAATACCTGTTTCAGTCGAAGAGGTCGTTCAAGATGTCGATATCCTTTTTCTTGTCCTTCCTCAAAAGGCGTTTCCAGTGCTGCCTAAAGGGCTTCTAAATAAAGCAAAGAAAGAAACCATCGTAATTGATGTCGGCAACTATTATTCGTGGCGCGACGGACGTATCGACGAGATAGAAAGTGGACTTACGGACAGTGCGTGGGTTGAGAAGCAGATTGGGCGGCCCGTCGTCAAGGTCCTCAATTCGATTGGGTCGAAGTCTTTGGCAGGGGCGGGACGCCTCCACGGAAGCAGAGATCGTGTTGCTCTTCCGATTTCCGGTGACAATCCCAAGGCGAAAGAAACAGTCGCTCAACTCATTGATCGGATCGGCTTCGATTCTGTTGATGCCGGAACAATCGCTGAATCGTGGCGGCAACAACCTGGATCTCCCGTTTACTGCGTCAATCCGACGAAAGAAGAACTTCAGCAGTTGTTAAAAAACGTGGACCGTTCTTCGCTGATCACCAATAAAGAGAAGGGAACGAAGGCATATTTCGCTGTCGAGAATGCGGATTATCAAACGCAAGCAAACGCCTTTCGCTCGCTGTTTAATGAAAAAATGAAACAGTAAGGAACGAAGAGAAGTACTTTCCATGGCGCTACCGTTTTCCATCCTCGATTTAGCGCCAATCGTTGAAGGAGGAACCGCAGCTGGCGCGCTACAGAACTCGCTCGATTTTGCCCGTCATGCTGAACGCTACGGTTACCATCGATACTGGCTGGCGGAGCATCACAACATGCCCGGTGTTGCGAGTGCCGCGACCGCTGTACTGATCGCGCATGTCGCCGGCGGCACGCGTACGATCCGTGTGGGCTCGGGTGGAATCATGCTGCCCAACCATGCCCCGCTTGTCGTGGCTGAGCAGTTCGGAACTCTCGGGACACTCTATCCGGGGCGCATCGACCTCGGACTGGGCCGCGCTCCGGGAACTGACAGGCTCACCTCCTGACATGGGCAGGGAACTCCTTCAACATGAGTCCGATTGGCTGATGGGGGAGATCATCCCCCCAGCAGCGTCGGTGCCTGTCCAGACAGTGCGCCACCGCGTGCCGCCGGCGGGGCGGCGTGAAAAGTGCTTTAAACTTCCTATCCGCCAGGCACAGCGTCGTACCTGGCTGACTCCCAACGACTCACCGGGTCCCTGGTAGACCTGGAGGGACTACCGGTCCTAGACCATTCGTTCATTCCATGTGACGCCGCCAGCGCGGCGCACGGCGCTTCTCCACTGCTAGATGCTCCATTAGATGCTCCGTGCGGCCACAGGTGACACGGCCGGCCGCACCACTCAGAGACAGGGCGCCAGGCGGGCGGCCTGCGGCGTGGGGGGCGCCGTGGGCCCGCCGACGCCGGGGCGCGTGCCGCCGAGCACCCCGAGGCGCTCGCCCGACCGCCGTCTCCCTGCCCGGACACGGTGCCCGGGGGCCCGTGGCGGTGCCACGGCCAGGCGGCCCACCTGGGCCGTGTCACCTGGCCAGGGGTGCACGCATCTCATGGGCAGGAACAGTCCCGACACGCGTGGTGGGCGAGGCACGGGCCTCCGGCCCAGAGGCGTGGACGGCTGCGGGAGCCCCACGCGGCCAGCCAGGGTGGGACAGACGTATGCAGCGAAGAAAGGAGTGTGGAGCCAGCGGATAGCACTACGACGTTGCTAGAGAACACTCTCACTCAGGAGGAAACTCACATGAAGATCGGACGACTGGGCGTATGGGCGCTCGTGGATTGTTTGACCGCAAGCGCCGAAGCCGCATTCGCGCGCGACGTGGAACAGTGGGGCTACTCGGCACTCTGGATGGGAGAAGCGCTGGGCCGCGACGTCCTCGTGAATGCCGCATGGTTGCTCGCGAACACCCGCACGTTGGTCATTGCCTCCGGGATTGCAAACATCTTTGCACGCGACGCCATGGCCATGGCTGCGGCACGCGGGCAGCTCAACGAGCAATCGGGCGGAAGATTTCTGCTCGGCATGGGCATTTCGCACGCACCGCTCGTGCGCGCGATACGCGGTCACACCTATGAAAAACCGGTGACGACCATGCGCACCTACGTCGAAGCCATGGCGCGTGCACAGTACATCTCGCCGCGGCCGTCCGATTCGATGCCGACGGTCATTGCCGCACTCGGCCCAAAGATGGTGGCGCTCGCGCGCGATGTCGCCGATGGCGCGCATCCCTATAACACGACCGTGGCGCAAACGGCCGAAGCACGCGCCATTCTCGGCCCAAACAAACTCCTCTGTGTCGAACAGAAGCTTCTGTTGGAAACGAACTCCATACGCGCCCGCGAGATCGCGCGCGCCTATCTGCTGCCCTATCAACGCCTGCCCAACTATGTGAACAGTTGGCGGCGCGCGGGCTTCGACGACAGCGATTTCGCCGACAAGTTGTCGAATCGACTCATCGACGCACTAGTCGCGTGGGGCGATGAAGATGCGCTCGTCGCGCGCATCCGCGAGCACTGGCAGGCGGGCGCGGATCACGTCTGCGTGCAAGCGCTGCATGCGGATCCGAGCAAATCGACGCTCGATGGACCCAATATCGACTTGATCCAGCACCTTGCGCCGCTCGCACGTGAGAGCAACACGCCGCGGTGAGTTTCGCCTGTACCGGGGGGCAGAGCGGCGAAGAGGGGCGGGAAGGCGGCCGTGCCGAGAACGAAGGTTCCGTCAACTGGGCCTTTATGCGGCCTATGCTCATTCTGGCAATAAACGAGAAAGGATATTCTCATGAACACCCCTCATGACACGATCGAGCACTTGGTCCAAGCCATCAACCGGGGCGATGTGAATGCGGCCGCGGCTCTCTATG
>DASRHX010000654.1:0-7455 GCA_035650295.1 Bryobacteraceae bacterium
CGGCGCGTGCGAGGCTGTGTTCGCGGCGGATGTAGGCCGCCGCGGATTGGCCCATGAGACGGAGCGGGTCGGGGTTACGGAGAGCCCAGAGGAGATACGCCGCGATTTGTTCTTCCTCCGCTGTCCCGCTATCGCATCGCATGCAGGTCCCTTCGGGAAATCGCGACGTCTCAGCATTCGCCGTCAGCATCGTCGCGCAACCCGCGCTCATTAAACGCACCGCGATCCCGCTGCTCTCGCCCGCGGATGGGTATCGCAAATTGACGCACACATCCACCGCGGTCGCGTGCAACCAAAAATCGCCTTCCTCCAGATACCCACGGCGGATGATGCCGGGCTGCGTCAACTCATAGGCAAAGCTGCGCTCCGTTTCGCCCGATACAAAATCGCCCGCCACGAGCAGGAACACCGCCTCACCTGACGCTCGCAAACGAGCGACGGTACGCAGAATCGCACCCAGGCGCTTCGTCTCGCGTAGATGGCCAAACACGCTCGCGAGCAACGCGCCTTCCGGCACTCCTAACTGGGCCCGCAGCCGCCGCACGTCCGCCTTGTCCGGCTCGGCAAAGGGCGCCCACAGATGTGGAATCTCCACCACGGGCGTCTCCGGAACATGACGCGCCACGGCCGCCCCGGCACCCGGATTGTGCACAATCACGGTCCGCGCGCTTCTGCAGATGCGCCCAATCATCGGCCAATCGAAATAAGCGGTATCGCTTCCCGAACGAGCCCGCCCGCGCCACAGTTCACGCGCCAATTCCCGGTGCCACTCGCCGTAGTTGTAGACAAACTCCTCCACATACGACTTCTCATCCAGAGCGCCGAGGTAAAAGTGATTCAGCACGGCGTCATGCAACACGACGACGCCGGGCTTTCGCAGCGCCCGCGCATACATCTTGGCGTGCAGCGGATTGTTGCCCACGTGATACAACTCGACATCGCAATCCTCGTCGGGATTCGAGCGAACCTCTAAGTGCTTACGCAACTCCGGCAAGAGAGCGGCTGTATAATCGGCAACACCGGTCGGCGCCGGAGGCAGCGGCGAATGGAACCCGGCAGTCAAGGCTTGGTCCGTTTCCCAAACAGCGCCGTCCCAACCCGAATGTGCGTGGCGCCTTCTTCAATAGCCGCGCCAAAGTCGTTTGACATCCCCATCGACAACGATGCCAGCCCGTTGGCCTCGGCTAACTCCCGCAGCCGGCGGAAATACGGCCGCGATTGCTCCTGATCCTCGCTCCACGGCGGCATCGTCATCAATCCGCACAAACGCAGGCGCGAGGAGCCGCGCACGGCCGCAACCAACGCGGGTACCTCATCCGGGGCCGCGCCGTACTTGGCCTGCTCTTCGGACAACTTCACTTCGAGGAATACGTCCAGCGGTTGCGCCGTCTGCTCTTCGATCCGCCTGGCCAGTTTCGCCGAATCGACGGTCTGGATCACCTGAAATAACTCCGTGGCCCGCCGCGACTTGTTTGACTGCAGATGGCCGATCAGATGAAACCGCGCACCCGGAAGAGGGGGAAGTTGCGGCGCCTTCCCCTCAAATTCCTGCACATAGTTTTCGCCAAACTCGCGCAACCCGAGCGTATAGGCCTCCTCAATCACGGCCGCCGGAAAGACTTTGGTGACGGCGACCAGCGTCACCTCCTCGCGTTTCCGGCCCGCGTGGGCGCATGCGGCCTGGATTTGTTCCTCGACTTTGGAGAGATTTTCGGCGAGCACCACTACTCATCATAGAGACGGCTCCCGATGACCGCCCGCTGGCGCCGCGCCATGCCCAAGCCGATTCCCACGTCCGAATCCCTCATCGATCCCATCCGGCGTTTCCTGGACATCGCGCGCGACCCCGTGCTGCTCGAACCCGGCGCCGGTCTTATCGCGCTCGATCCCCAACGCGTGGCCCTCACTCCTTTGCCGCGCGGCGTGCGGCTGGAGGCCTGGGACGACGCCTCAACCTGCCACCGCCGAATAGTGGGACTGCGCGAATGCCGCGGCGGCAAGCTCGAATTGGAAGTCGAAAGGTTCGGGGGAAAGCGCTCCACGCTTGTGCTCGCCGACCGCGCCCGCCCGCTCTATCAGGGTCTCCAGCGCGACTCGTCCCGCATGATCTTCGCCGAGGCCTTCCGCGAATTCCTCTGCCGCCAGTTCCTAGGATGGAAGGTTGCCGATCTCACCTCGCACGGCGATCTCGAGCATTCCCTGTCACCATCCTATCCACGCGCGATGGTCGTCGAAGGCCAGCGAGCTTGGGCGGCCATCGCCGCGCCTCCGCACGACAACGCCGACCGCCTCCTTACTTTCGGCCTTATCTGGCACAACTACCTGCGCCTGCGCGAGCGGCAGCTCCACATCGAAGGGCTTGCCCTGTTTGTGCCAAAAGGAAGATCACGCACTACGTGTCTGCGAGCCCGCTGGCTGAATCGCAATGCGCTCCAGGCGGCCATTTTCGAGTACGAAGGCGATGGCTGGGAACGCGCCGTGGAAACCTCGCAAGGCAACCTCGATACCTACCTCAACCACGCGTCGCAACCGGAACCCTCGCGCTGGCGAGGCGCTCATGCAGCCGAACACGGTCCCGAATGGTGGCTGGAGCAAATGCTCCGAAACCAGCCCCGCATCGTTGATGCCCGCCTCTGCGACGCGCCCGTCTATGGCCAAGTGCCGGTCGTCGCCGGCATCGAGCGCGGCATCATCGACCTGCTCGCCGCCACCCTCGACGGCCGGCTGACCGTCGTGGAGCTGAAAGCTTCGCAGGACCCCCACCTTCCCATCCAGGCTCTCGACTACTGGATGCGCGTGGCCTGGCATGCCGCGCGCGGCGAGTTTGGACAGTCGGGCTACTTTCCCGCGCTGGCCCTGCGTGCCGACCCGCCCCGGCTCATCCTCGTCGCGCCTTCGTTCGAGTTCCATCCCACCACCGAAATCCTCCTCGGCTACCTCAACCCTGCAATTGAGGTCGAGCGTGTCGGCCTGGCGGTAGAATGGAAGCGGCAGATACGGGTTTCCTTCCGCCTACACGGAACGCGGCGCCCCTGTTGAAGCCACTTGGGCGCCTATGTCCACTCGTCTCTTGCGGCAAATCCGAACCGCCATCGAACAGTTGAATCCTCACGACGTGCGAGTCACTGCCGAACGCCCCGTCAGCGTTGTCCTGCACGCCTATGACAGCGCCTCTTACGCCGAGATGGAGGACTTCTTCATCCCCGCCGCTGTCTCGCACAAGAAGCGCCTGGAAGTGTCCGAGTATCTCTTCCGCGAAGGCGACGCTGGCGTTCCGTCGCAAGCCGACCTTCACGTAATCGACCGCCAACTGGCCCTGCAGGTGGGTGGTGACGGGCTGGATCTACCGCCCGGGACCTTCGTTTATGACTCGCAGCAACCGAAACACATGGCCGCAAATATTCTCGCCGCCAAGCAGGACCTCGGGCTGCCGTTGTCGCGCGCCTTCCCTCCCTTCCGCGCCATCGTGTCGCAGCGCACTATCCACCAGATCTCGAAAGAGAATGCAGTCTTCGCCCTGGCCACCGCGCTTCCCGATATCGCCCCTGGCATTCTCAGCCTGCCGTGGGCAATTCCGGAAGCCATGTCCGATACAGCTGTCCTCACCGTGAATCAGATCCGCATGGCGTTTCTGCTCGCCGCGGCAAGCGACCGGCCGGTCGGTTACCGCGAGCAGAAAATGGAGGTCGCGAGCATCATCGCCGGCGCCTTCGGCTGGCGGGCAATCGCACGCAATCTGGTCGGCAAGATTCCCTTCGGCGGCGGACTGCTGCCCAAGGCCGCTATCGCCTACGCCGCCACCTATGTCGAAGGACGTTCGCTCGAACGGCTCTACAGCCGCGGTTATGGCCTTACCCGCAAGGAGCGTAGCCTGGAATACGGTAACGCCATGACCAAAGGGCGCCAGGTCGTCGGCACGCTATTTGATGCCTGGCAACAACGCCGTGCCAGGGCGTTGCATTAAGCGCACCCGCCAGCAAACCTCCCGCACATCGCGATATATTGATCAGCGGCCTGGATGCTGGCATTACTCCTACTTTCCGCCGCCCTACTGCCCGCCGCCACCGCTGGACCACTCGATGTGCGTGTTTACTCCGAGCTACGCCGCATCGGTCCCGACGGTACGGTTGTCGAACCCGACAGCGTCGGCCGCCCACGCGAGATCCTCTCGCCCGCACTCCCACGGCAGGCATTCACCAGCTTTCGGATCGTTGTCAGCGCTCCCGCCGGGAAGCACTTCAGCCTCTTTCTCGGTGAGAATCCCGAACACGTACTGCAAGCGACTCTCTATAAGGAAACCTGGACGCAGGTTGGCAAATCGTGGGTTCCCGACGGACTGCAGAAAGTGACCGCTCCCTACACCGGCATGATTCCCGACGCCACCCTTGGACCCGAACAGCAATCGGTGCAATCGTTTTGGCTCGACGTCTACGCTCCATCGCAATCGCCCATCCGGCGCATTCGTTTGGAGGTGCAACTCAACTCCGGCGACGATTGGATCATCTACCCAATGGAGGTTCGCGTCGAATCGCTTGTCTCGCCCAAACCCGACTTCATCTCGCCTGCCGTGTCCGATGTTCGCCTGCCCGCCTCCGAAACCGCCTTTCAACATCTCGAAACGTATCTCTGCGGCGCCAAGCAGCGCCACGGAGCGTCGCCCCCAAACGGCCGCATGCTGATCTTCCGCAATGCGCAGCAGGACGTACTGTGGGCGCAGATGATCGAGAAGGCCAAGGGGCGCGAGTTCGCCGTCACGGGTATTCTCTCGGCGCTTGGCGCCACGGATGCGAAATCCTGGTGCGACCAGCGCCGCGAGCCCCGCGCGGCCTACGATCCCGAATCGTATTGGAAAGTGCGCAACTGGCTCATGAAGAACGCGGCCAAGTGACCGCACCCTGCGCCTTTGCGCTAAACTGAAAACTTGCGGCGAGCTTTGCCGCAATCCACCCCTGCGGCGTGTTCGTCCGCCCAGGAGTTTCCCCGGAGAGATGGCCGAGTGGTTGAAGGCGCACGCTTGGAAAGCGTGTATACGGGAAACTGTATCGAGGGTTCGAATCCCTCTCTCTCCGCCATCCCCGTCAAAGATTCTACACTCTCCACCATGGCTCTACTCCATTGAGTGAAGGCCGCCGTCCCCTCTGAACTGATTTGAATCCCACCATACCTCAGTGCAACAGCAGCTTGTCTGTCACTGGTGGCGTTTCCTCGCTCTATTCGCTGTGGAGCCTCCTTTCTGCCAGATTTGTTGATGGGCTGCTGACAACAGCGGCAAGCCAGTAAGACAGCTGGTAGCTACGGCCGGTTTCGTCTGTTTGAGTGCCTTCATCAAATCAGAATCGTGTATAATTCCCCCCGGCTGGGTCTCGAATCCATGCTTCTTCATTGCTTCAGAGCCGCCTTGATTTGTCTGGCGCTGATGGCCGCCGCCGTCGCGCAGGAATTCCGCGGAACTGTACTTGGCCGCATCACCGACCCGTCCGGAACTCCCGTTTCCGGTTCCACCATCGAAGCCCTTAACGTCGACACGAACGTTCCCATCCGTTCGTCTTCCAACGAAGTCGGCAACTATCAGATCCCGTTTCTCGTTCCTGGCAATTACGCCATCCGCATCGAGCATCCCGGCTTCAAACGCATCGAGCGAGCAGGCATTCGTGTTGCTACCAATGCCCAGGTAACGCTCGATTTCACCCTCGAACTCGGTTCCACTACCGAGACCGTCACCGTGATCGCCGAGGCTCCGCTTCTGAACACCGCCAGTGCCGACCTCGGACAGGTGGTCGAAAAGAACATCCTCAGCAATGTCGCCGTCAACCTTACGCGCAATGTGCTGAACACCGTTCGCCTGACACCCGGAATCTCGGGCATTGGCGGCGCTACCGTAACCGGAAATAACGCCGGCTCATTCTCCATCGCCGGCGGCGGCTCCACGACCGGACGCATCGAGTTCCTGATCGACGGCATCCCTAATACAACCGCGCACAACAACGGAGGCGTTGTCTTTGTGCCTTCCATCGACTCCGTCGAAGAAATCAAGGTGCACACCACGATGTTCGATGCCCAACATGGCCACTCCAACGGCGGAGCCATCAACGTCACCACGCGCGGCGGCACCAACCAATTGCATGGCACCACCTATATCTATAAGCGCTGGTCCGCTCTCGATGCCAATAGCTGGACCAACAACACCGCTGGCCTTGCAAAGCCTCCCACCAACTACTACCAATTCGGCTACCTCGTTGGCGGGCCCATCGTTCTCCCGAAGCTCTACAACGGACGCAACCGCACCTTCTTCTCGACTACCTTTGAAAAGGATCGCGACCAGGTGGAACTCACGCGGCGCGCGCGTATGCCAAGCGCAGAAGAAAAAGTGGGCAACTTCTCGAAGACCATCAATCGCCGCGGCGGCGTCTTCACGCTCTTCGATCCCGCTACTACCGTCGTCACCGCCGGCCGCGCGACGCGAACTCCGTTCGCCGGCAATATCATTCCCGCCTCACGAATCACGGCCACCGGAGGCGCATGGCTGAAGCTCTACCCCGACCCGAACACTTCCACCACAATGCAACTCGAGGCGCTGAACTGGCTCGGTACCGGCTCCACCATCCTTCCCCAAACTCAAATCAGCGGCCGCGTCGATCATAACGTCAGCAGCAAACAACGCATTTTCGGACGCTACGGAATGCTCCGTCTCAAGCAGACTAACGCCGAGTTGATTCGCGGACAGTACTCCATCGCACCGGATGGAACCGGCGGCCTCGCCCGCGAAAATCCACGCCGCTTCTATAACCTCGGCGTCGATGATACTTACACGTTCTCCCCAAGCTTTATCGGATCCTTTCGATATGGCTTCGTGCGCAAAGTGCAGTTGAATCTCCGCGGCGGTGTCGGCTATGACAACGCATTCCTCAACCTTCCACCCATCATTCTCAACAACCAGGCAATCTCGGGCTGGCCGACATTCAATGTCGCCGAGAACCTTGCCACTCTCGGCAGCAACTACGTCGAGGAGGTCAACAATCAACACTCGCTTCAGGCCACCTTCACCAAGCTCACCGGACGGCATAGCATAAAGTGGGGTTTCGATTGGCGTGTGCTTCAGTGGAACCGCAACTCCCCCGGAGCCGCCGCCTCGGGCGAGTTCACCTTCGATACGACCTTTACCCGCTCCGATCCCTTCGCCCCGACCACGGCGGACACCTCCGGGACAGCGCTCGCCGCGATCCTTCTCGGGCTTCCCACGTCCGGTTCGCTAGGCTACGTCACCGCGCTTTCGCTTCAGAACCACTATGTGGCGGGTTTCGTCCAGGAGGATTTGAAGGTCAACCAGCGGCTCACGCTGAACTTCGGGCTTCGCTATGAGCTTGAGACGCCCTACACCGAACGCTACAACCGGATGAGCTATGGCTTCGATGAAAACGCGCGCTTCCCTGTCAGCGTTCCCGGACTCAATCTGCA
>DASRHX010000655.1:0-4689 GCA_035650295.1 Bryobacteraceae bacterium
GCTATCGCGGCTTTACACCGCGCTGCGCGACATCGAACCGGCCGAGGGCTACGAGCCGAGCGAGGCGACCCGGAAGTTCGAAGCTGCAATGGACGACGACTTCAACACACCCGAGGCGACGGCGGCGCTGCAGGGCCTGGCGACCGAGATCAACCGGGCCAAGACCGCCAACGATTGGGGCAAGGCGAGCGCGCTGGCGGCGGAGCTGAAGAAGCTCGGCGGCGTACTCGGCGTGCTGTACCTGCAGCCGGAGGAATTTCTACGAAAAACCAAGTCGGCGGCCCAGGCGGGCCTGTCCGATGCCGACGTCGAGCGGCTGATCGCGGAGCGCCGCACGGCCCGTGCGGCCAGGAACTTCAAGGAGTCGGACCGCATCCGCGACGAGCTCACGAAGGGCGGCATCACCCTGGAAGATAAGCCCGACGGCACAACGACTTGGCGACGGGCGTGAGCGGTGCCGGCAGGCCGCGGGGAATCACTGGCGAGCGCTGCGGTCTTTCCGTATCATTCGCGCCCCCGGCCTGGCCGGACGCGATGTCGGGGCATGGCGCAGTCTGGTAGCGCATCTGCTTTGGGAGCAGAGGGTCGGGGGTTCGAATCCCTCTGCCCCGACCACTTCAGGCAGGTTTGAACAGGAAGGTGACGATCACGGAGCTTGCGCCCGTAGCTCAGCTGGATAGAGCACCGGCCTTCTAAGCCGGGGGTCGCAGGTTCGAGTCCTGCCGGGCGCGCCAGATCGCGCAGCGGCGGAACGAGTGGACGATGGTGGACGTAGCTCAGTTGGTAGAGCCCCGGATTGTGATTCCGGCCGTCGTGGGTTCGAGTCCCATCGTCCACCCCATCTCACGATGGACACAGGGATTAGCGTGGGCTGTTAGCTCAATTGGTAGAGCAGCTGACTCTTAATCAGTTGGTTATAGGTTCGAGTCCTATACGGCCCACCAACTTCCTCAAGCACTAGCGCGCGCTCAACTTCGTGCTCCGGAAAATTCACAAGCGATTTCCACGCTAGCGCACCGCTCCGCGAAGGGCTCAGGAGGTTATGACCACCCGTCATTGTTGGTTGTGATGGCCTAACAAATTGTCCTACAGGGAGTACGACACATGCGTTTCAGACGCCACAACTTGATTTCTTGCATCTGGCATCCCCGATCGGGCGTGCACTACTCTGATTGAGAGGCAGCAACCATGAAACGGATATCCCTGTTGATGATTGGAACCCTGTTCGCAGTCGCCGTGGAAGCGGCGGAGACTGTCAGCGATGGCGATGTGAACTGCGTGAGGAGCGCGCCGGAACAGTCGTGTCGCATCAGTTGGTCGTGGAAGATAGCGCCGCGCCAGTTCGTGTGGCTCGAGCAATTCGATCCATCCAAAAACTCTTGGCGCCAATTGGCAGAATTGCCCGCCATACAAGTTGGGCGAAACGAGGCAGCTGTCGAGGATGGCCGGCTCTACCACCTTCGATCGTGCGATGACAGCGCGGGATCGGTCGGCTGCATCAGTTCCTCGATGGTGTGGTCTCTATTGCGCCCTGCGTCGATCGACGATGTCCCAAAGTCGATGGTGTTTCCGGACGGCGTGATTGCGCAACTCATCAAGAACGGCAACTATCGCGACGAAGTCGCCATTTTCAACTTGCACAAGTTGATGCTCCATCTTCACGGCCTCGAATGGTCGACCCTGCCAGCAATGACTGAGGTTTCCAGCGATAAGGCGAAGTCGGACATGTGGGCCAGCATCGACCAGGAAGTGTCGATGAACTTCATGGCGGGACGCGCTCAACCTGCGCAGGGTCCTAAGCAGTCAGTGAGCATGGAACAGCTCACACGGGTTAGGAGAGCCGAGCTCAACCGCCTTGACGAAGAGGACATGATCATCTTCAGCCCACCAGTAGCGAAACACACGGTTACCGTGTTCCTGGACGTGGAAGGCAAGCACTGTCTACAGCTCTACCGCGACATGAAGCAGGTTAACGATCTGGGCATTCGCGTGCGACTGTTGGCTTACCCGCAAACTGGCCCGGACACTCGGGGTTGGCGCAACTCAGAGTCGATCTGGTGCGCGGCCGATCGCAGGGCGGCGCTGGGTCGAGTGTTCGACAAGCAACCGCTTCCACCCGCTTCCTGTGACACTGAGCAAGTCGTTCAGCAATATGCCCTCGCCAAGCAACTGCGCATTCCCGGATCGCCAATCATCCTGAATGAGCGCGGCGAGATAGTGGGCGGATACGCCTCTCCGCAACTACTTCTGCAAGCCTTGGAGCAGGCAGCCGCGAAGAACTAGGCAGACTCGGTGGTTCGAGTTCTATACGGCCCACCAACTTCCCGCTAGTTCCTGGTCTTGCCTTGCAACCAATGCGTCACCTGCTCGCGCAGCATCGGTAACGTCACCGTGCCGTTCTCCAGGACAACTGTGTGGAACTCGCGAATGTCGAAGCGCGAGCCCAAGGTTTCCTGGGCCTGCTTGCGCAGCGAGAAGAATTCCAGTGCACCGGTGTCGTAGGCGGTGAGCTGGCCCGGCCACATCGCAACGCGATCCGCCAGTGACCTGGCAGTCGCATCGTCGAAGCGGCCGCTCTCGGCGACGAACTTGACGGTCTGCTCGCGCGTCCAGCCGAACATGTGGATACCGGGATCGATGACCATGCCGCGCGCGGGCCACAAGCGTCGATTGGCGCGGGCGAAGTTGGAGCTGTACAAGCTCATTTCTTCCGCCAGAGCTTCCGCGTAACGCGCCCAGCCCTCCGCGAATCCCGAATTGCCGACCAGCCGCGTGATCGGATGCGCCGTGGGACGCTCGGCGGCCAGCGCGAGCTGCAAATGATGGCCCGGATACGCTTCGTGGAAGGCCGTGATCTCGGCGTTCGAGCGCGTGCCCTGAGCGTAGGGATACAAGGTGATGCGATACATCGCCGGCCGACTGCCATCCTCGGCTGCTGGCCAGTAACCGTCGTTGGCGGTGCGCTCCAGAAAATCCGGATACGGTTCGACGACGATCTTCGCCTCGGGCACGCGGGCGAACCACTTGGGCATATGGTCCTTGGCGCGGCCGACCGCAGACTGTGCAAATGCGAGCAACTGTTCGCGGCTGGTGAAGTGGTTGTCCGGATCTTGCTTCAGCCTCTCCAGCAACGTCGGCAGATCGTCGGCCTGCAAATCACTCTTACCGATTGCCAGCGCGGCGGCCAGATTGCGTTGTACTTCGCGACGCCCGAGCTCGAATGTCTCCTTGGCCGGGCGATCCAGCGTCGTGTAGCTGCGGAACGAGGCCCGGTAGCACTGCTCGCCATTCGGGGTGTCCTTGATGGCGATGGATTCGCGCGCCTTGCCGAGATATTCGTCCTTCAAGAACTGGACATAGCGTTGCGCAGCCGGCTTGATCTCTGCGCTCAGCAGTGCGGCCCAGGCTTGCTTGAACTGCGGCGAATCATCCCTGGACGCCGGGCTGTACAGGGGCCATTCCTCGACCGGCTTGCCGACCATGTCATCGACCTGTTGGATGAACAGCTGCACATTGGCCTTGGGAGTGGTGTAACCGCGGCGCAGACCTTCGCGAAGATTGTCCAACTCATTGGACAGGTAACGGGGGAATTTCCCCCAGCGCGCCAGTGCTTCACGACGCGCTTGCTCCGAACCCACCGGTTGAATGGCGGCGAGCTGTGTCGTCATGAACGGCCAGCCGGACATTTGATTCACCGGCCACAGCTCGTACCTGCAGACCCGCAATTGGCGCGACGATTCCACCGCTTCACGCAGGAAGCCCAGCGCGACCCACTCGGGTTTGCCGAACAACTGCGCCGAATCGATCTTCGCGAGCTCCGCCGACCAGCTGTCCTCCAACGCCTGCCAGCGCTTCAGCGCGGCGAGCGAGTTGTCGGTCAAACCATCGTGATGTTGCAGCGTCATGCCACTGAACATCGCCTGCTCGGGGAAGCTCTTGGCAAACTCGGCAACGTACGCGTCCGCGAGCGCGATGACTCGGGCGGCGGTCTTGTCAACTGGTGGCGTTGATTGATCCGCCGTGTTTGCGTCTCCCGCCCACAAGGTGGTTGCGACCGCAATCGCCGCTGCTGATGTGCCCCATGTCTTCACTCGGGATCCCTCGCATGAAATCAGTCACGGCATGCTAGCAGGGCAACCTGGCAGGGACACTCAACCGACGCCTATGAGTTCTCCTTCGCGCGCTTGGCGAGATACTCTTGCAAAGAGGTACAACAATGAACCGCACAATAGCCGTACTCGTCGCGCTGATCGCTCTGTGCAGCCAGGCACCGACGCACGCCGCTTCCACTGCGCCCGTGGCGGCGGAGAACGGCATGGTGGTCTCCGCGCAGCACCTCGCGACGCGCGTCGGCGTCGACATCCTGAAACGCGGCGGGACTGCGATCGATGCGTCGATTGCCGTGGGCTATGCGCTCGCCGTGACCTTTCCTGCCGCAGGGAATCTCGGTGGCGGCGGCTTCATGACCCTCCACCTCGCCGACGGCCGCAAGACCTTCATCGACTTTCGCGAGACCGCGCCGCTTGCAGCATCGGCGGACATGTTTCTCGACGCGAATGGCGACGTAATCCCTGATCGCAGCGTCCGCGGACATCTCGCGGTCGGCGTGCCGGGAACAGTCTCGGGCCTCGAATACATCCGCGAGAAGTACGGGACGTTGCCGCGCACAGCGCTGATCGCACCGGCGAT